>CAMAKJ010000017.1 GCA_945836055.1 uncultured Clostridia bacterium
ACGTCTGGGACGAGTGGGCAGGGGAGGACGGCACCATCGGCAAGGCCTACGGCTACCAGCTGGGCATCAAGCACCACTACAAGGAGGGTAACTTCGATCAGGTTGACCGGGTGCTCTATGATTTGAAGCACAATCCTGCCTCCCGGCGGATTCTGACCAATATCTACAATTTTGAAGACCTTCACGAAATGAACCTCTATCCCTGCGCCTATTCCATGACCTTCAACGTCACAGGAAACACCCTCAACGCCATTCTCAACCAGCGTTCCCAGGATATGCTCACCGCCAACAACTGGAACGTGGTACAATATGCCGTTCTGACCCACATGATGGCACAGGTTGCAGGCCTGAAGGCGGGAGAGCTGGTGCACGTCATTGCCGACTGCCACATCTACGACCGCCACATTCCCGCCGTCAAGGCCATGCTGGAGCTGGATGGCTATCCCGCGCCCACGTTCCACATGGACGAGAGCATTACGGATTTCTACGCCTTCACCAAGGACAGCTTCACCATGGAGAACTATCAATATCATCCCTTTGATTTTGAGATTCCCATGGCGATATAAGCCGGTATGACCGGCTGCAAATGCGTTTCGAACCGATTCAGACATCCAACGCCATTGGGTGGCTCGACCGGAGACCATTCGAATTAAGGAGATCATATGGAACTAATCGTTGCCGTTTATGATGACTGGGGCATCGGAAAGGACGGCACCCAGCCCGTTGCCCTGTCCGCCGACCGGAAATTCTTCCGGGCCACCACCCGGGGGGCCATGGTGATTGCGGGCAGGCGCACCATTGACGATTTCCCCGGCAGACAGCCCCTGCCCGGGCGGGTGAACGTGGCGCTGACCCGGCAGGAAACGGAAATCCCCGGCTTCACCCTCTGCCACAGCCCGGCTCAGGCGCTTGCCTTGGCAAAAACTGCCCAGCGGTGCTTTGTCATCGGCGGCGGCAGCGTCTATAAGCAAATGCTTCCCTACTGTGACGCCGCCTACGTCACCAAGGTGCACATTGCCCCCAAATCCGACACCTTTTTCCCCAACCTGGACGAGGACGGGGACTGGTATCTGGAGGAAACCCTCCAGTCCGGCGAGGAAAACGGAATCGCCTACGAGATGTACCTGTACAAACGAAGAAATGCGTAAAAAAGAGCTGCCGCTCCGGTTGATTCGGAGCGGCAGAATGATTTGGTGACGCAGCAAAGCGCTATAAACGGTTCGGAACCAGTGCGTAGGGGGCGTCAGGGATGCCGCCCCCTACGCATTCCCGGGTATTGGACAGCGCTGCTGCGCAGGGGCGATAAACGATCCTCTTTCTGCCTTTTGAAAGGCTGCTGATCTACGCCGAGCGGGATTATTTCCTTCTATTTTGACTGCTCTTGTTTTTCTGCGGCTTCACCGGCTTTTTCCTTGCCGGATGGGGCGGCGTGGAACGAATCAGGCATTTTGGCCCGGAGCCGATCAAGTCCTCTCGGTGGGCGGCAATCAGCGCTTCCCGCACCAGGGCGTAGTTCTTTGGGTCGCGGTACTGAATCAGCGCCCGCTGCATGGCCTTTTCGTGGGGGCCGGTGGGAACGTAGACCCGTTCCATGGTGCGGGGGTCCAGGCCGGTGTAATACATGACGGTGGAGAGCGTGGAGGGGGTGGGATAAAAGTCCTGCACCTGCTCCGGGTTGTAGCCCATGTCCCGGATGTACTCCGCCAGCTCCACCGCCTCCTTCAACGTAGAGCCGGGGTGGCTCGACATGAGGTAGGGAACCAGGTACTGATCCATGCCGTATTGCTTGTTCAGGGCGAAGTATTTTTCCACAAACCGGTTGTACACCGCGTTTCTGGGCTTGCCCATCCGGGCGAGTACCGCGTCGGAGACGTGCTCCGGGGCGACCTTCAGCTGCCCGGAAATGTGGTACTGCACCAGCTCCTTAAAGAAGGTGTCCTTCTTGTCCGCCAGCAGATAGTCAAAGCGGATGCCGCTGCGGATAAACACCTTCTTCACCCCGGGAAGCTTTCGCAGCTTCCGCAGCAGGGCGACATAGTCTGAGTGGTCGGCGTTGAGGTTTTTGCAGGGGGCGGGATACAGGCACTGCCGTCCGCCGCAGGCGCCCTTGGTCATCTGCTTTTCGCAGGCCGGGTGGCGGAAGTTGGCGGTGGGGCCGCCAACGTCGTGAATGTAGCCCTTGAAATCCGGGTCCTTTGTCATCAGTTCCGCTTCCCGGAGAATGGATTCATGGCTCCGTGTCTGGACGATCCGCCCCTGATGGAAGGTCAGGGCGCAGAAGGAGCAGGCCCCGAAGCAGCCCCGGTTGGACACCAGACTGAATTTGACTTCCTCGATGGCGGGCACGCCCCCGGCCTTTTGGTAGCTGGGGTGATAGGTGCGGCAATAGGGAAGATCATACACCGCGTCCATTTCCTCGGTGGTAAGGGGCTTTTGCGGCGGATTCTGTACCACGAAGAAATTGCCGTAAGGCTCCGCCAGGCGTTTGGCGGTGAAGGGGTCACAGTTGCCGTACTGAATTTTGAAGCTCTCGGCGTAGCGCTGCTTGTCGGACTTGATTTCGTCGAAGGACGGCAGAAAGATAGTGGGCAGGCTGTCGTCCGGCGACTTGGTTTTGAACACCGTGCCGTCCACGTAGGTGATGTCCTTCGCGTCCAGCCCGGAATTCAGGGCGTCGGCGATTTCCACGATGGATTTTTCCCCCATGCCGTACATGAGAAGATCTGCCTGACTGTCCAGCAGAATGGAACGCTTCAGGCTGTCCGACCAGTAGTCGTAGTGCCCCAGCCGCCGCAGACTGGCCTCGATGCCGCCGATGAGAATGGGCACATCCTTGTAGGTCTGACGGATGAGGTTGCAGTAGACGATGGTGGCGTAGTCCGGCCGCTTGCCCATAACGCCCCCGGGGGTAAAGGCGTCGGTTTTGCGGCGGTGCTTATTGACGGAATAGTGGTTCACCATGGAGTCCATATTGCCGCCGCTGACGAGAAAGCCCAGCCGGGGACGGCCGAATACGTCGATGGACTTGGGGTCCTTCCAGTCCGGCTGGGAGATGATGCCGACGCTGTAGCCGTGGCTTTCCAAAACCCGGCTGATAATCGCGTGGCCGAAGGAGGGGTGGTCGACGTAAGCGTCGCCAATGACATAGACGAAATCGCAGGCTTCCCATCCCCGGGCAAGCATTTCCTGTTTGGTTATGGGCAGAAAATCCATAGACTGCCTCCTTATGTGAATTCTAAGGCAGCACCGCATAATGGGGCAAGGAGATTCGGCGAGAGATTTTGACACAAGCGAAAGTATGAAAAATGCAGGAATACTGGATGTATTTCCCATTTTTCATACTGCACGATTGGGGCAAAAGATCCGCCGAAGCCCGCAGTTCCCATTGTGCGGTGTTGCCCTAAGACAACAAAATTATAGCAGACTTTCATCGGAAAGGGAAGCGGAAAAAATAGCCCCGGCACTTACCGTGCCGGGGCGGGGGAGAACCGAATCACTTTTTGCTTTGCAGCTGTTCCAGCGCCTTGGTCACAGCCTGGGGCATGGGCACCCCAGCCAGGCCCAGATTTTCTACGATGGACAGCACCTCATTGGAGCAGAAGCCGATGCACACCGCGTCCCGGACGTAATCCACTCCCAGAATCCGGTCGATCTGCACGGCAACCAGCACGAACAGCAGCATCAGCCCCTTTTTGCACAGCCCCTTCAGACCGTAGGCGGAGTTGTAAGCGCCGGTTTCGGACTTGGTGCTCTTGCGGAACACCAGCGCCACAATGGAGCCGGACACATAGTCCACCCCCATGCACACCAGCAGCGCCGCCATGGCGGCGTCCCAGCCGCCGAAGGCCCAGGCGATACCCGCGCCCAAAAGCCCAAACAGGGTGCATACTGTCTGTTTCATTCCGTCACCCCCTTTTCCAGCATATTCCGAAGCCTTACGGCAAGTTCCGCCGCTTCTCCCCGGGTCAGCGGCTTGTCCCAATGGCAGCTGCCGCTGCCGTCCGGGGTGAACAGCCCCCACTTTACCGCCAGTTCCCGGCACTCCCCCGGGGTTTCGGGAAGAAGCTCCCGCCCCTCGGCCTTCAGAATGCACTTTGCGGCAGCCTTCGCGGGCAGGGAAACGTGATAGGATGCGCCCGCCCTGTCAAGATAAGGAACGATTTCCTCCGCCAGACGGATGTACAACCCCAGCGGTGTGGGATAAAATTGCCAGATTCGATTCATTTTGAACCAGCTCCTTTCACCCCAGGGACAAAAAAATCCCCGGATTGCACCAAACCATGCAACCGGGGGCGGCGAGTCGCCGCTGACAATGCGTGACGAACGTGGTGTGGGATCGTTACGCCATTGGGTACCGCTCGATTCGTAACATTTGTATGGAAAGCATCGGAACGCCCCGCCCCACATGTAAACAAGAGGGCGAGTCATTTACTGTTTCCGTTCCACTTTTTTCTTCTTCCCGTCGGGGCCGATGATGTAGGTGTTTTCCAGCTGCCCCACCAGGTTGGCCTTGACGGAATCAATGTAGATTCGCCGTAGCTTGTCCCGTTCCGCCAGTTCCTCAGGCGTCAGGCCCTCTGTTTTTGCTTTTTTGGCAAGAACGTTGATTCTTGCGATGACTTCGTCCATTTTCATAGGATACCTCACACATAGCGGTGGATGACCACCGAAATTCTGTCTTTTTTTGTACGACTGCCGATGGCGGCAAGCTGGATTTTTCCCAGCCCCCGGACGGAAATCTTTGCCCCTTCCGCCACGGCTTTGTCCGGCTTTTCGCAGGGCAGGCCGTCGATGGCGGCTTTACCGGCGGCGATATACTGCCCTGCCAGGCTCCGGCCGATGCGAAAGCCCGAGGCGATGACGCTGTCCAGGCGCAGCGACGCCAGAGTGTCCCGGATGACCTTCACCTCCGGCTCCGGAATGTGCGCATCCGTCAGGGGAACCTGCTGCAGGTGCAGCCGCGTCCGCCCTGCGGAGGTGAAATTCTGGAGAAGATAGGGGGCAATTTCCGCCGTCACGAAGAAATCGCACTGCCCCGCGTCCACACAGATGTCCCCGACGGTTTCCCGCCCGACCCCAGCGCCCATCAGCGCCCCGAGAAAATCCCGGTGGCTGGGGCTGTCGCCCTGAAAGAACGCGGCACGCAGACATACGCAGGGGCTGTCTTCGTCGTACAGGCTGCTTTCCTCCAGGTAGTCCGGCAGGTAGATGAGCATTTTCCGCTCGGCATCCCCGTAACCGCCGAAGGCGTGCAAGCCCTCCATATCACCAAAAAGGTATTTTGCCATCTCCTGCTCCCGGGGGGAGAGGAAGCAGGTGTGGGAGGGAATATTCTTCCGCTGCCCGGCGTTGATTTTGTCCCAAAGCTTTGCCAGCAGCAGCCGGTCCTCGGCCGACTGGGCGATTTTTTCAATGTTGTTTCGGTCCATGCTATCACCGGGAATAGTATAGCATACCTTTTCCCAGGTGGGAAGAAGTTTTTCTTGTGCCTGGAGAAAATGTGGAGTATAATGAGACCGATATTTATCGTTTGCAGGGGGCGTCAAGGATGCCGCCCCCTATGCTCACTGCGTGTGGTACATGCTGCAAAACGGTAGGGGAGAGGAACAATCATGGTCATCGGAATCATCGGCGGCGGAGCCTCCGGCATGGCGGCGGCGCTGGCGGCGGCGGAAAAGGAACAGGTTCAGGTCATCCTGATGGAGCGGCAGGCCCGTCTGGGACGAAAGCTCCAGGCCACCGGCAACGGACGCTGCAATTTATCCAATCTTCATGCCGCTGCAGGCGGCTACCACGGCGCGCAGCCGTCCTTTGCGGATTACGCCATTGGACAGTTTCCCCCGGAAGCGGCGCTGCGCTGGTTCCGGAGCCTGGGCTTATTCACCGTGGCGGAGGCATCCGGACGGGTGTACCCCTATTCCGATCAGGCCAATTCCGTGGTGGATATTCTGCGGTTTGCCCTGGAAAAGCCGAATATCACGGTGAAGCTGGGCTTTGAAGTAGAAAAAGTCAAGAAAACCGCCGACGGCTTCCGGGTATTGTCCAAGGAGGAAACGGTTTCGTGCGACCGTCTGATTGTCGCCTGCGGCGGCCTCGCGGGAACGAAGCTGGGAGGCAGCATGTCCGGCTACAAGCTGCTGCGTAGCCTTGGCCACAGCTGCACGAAGCTCCGCCCCACGCTGGTACAGCTGAAAACCAACTGGGGCGGCGTTGCGGGGCTGAAGGGCGTCCGGACAAACTGCCATGCTGAGATCCTCCGGGACGGAGAGCTGTTTGCCCGGAGCACCGGAGAATTGCAGTTTACGGAATACGGCCTCAGCGGGCCGGTGATTTTTGAAGTGTCCCGGGACGTGTGCCAGGGCGGGGGAGAATGGCTCTGCCGGCTGGATTTTCTCCCGGAGGTGGCCGTGGACACACTGGAAGGGGAGCTTACCCGGCGCAGGAAGACCCATTTGCCCGCCTCGGAGCTGCTTACCGGGATTCTCCACAACCGCCTGGGCCGGGTGCTGACCCAGGCCGTGGGAGTACCGGCGAATCGCAGTATTTCGGAGCTGACGGAGGAGGATTTGCGCCGGGTTGCCCGGGCGGTGAAGGCTTTTGACGTATCCCTCACGGAACCCATGGGCATGGACTGTGCCCAGGTCACGGCGGGAGGCATCCGAACCGAAGAATTTGACGAAACCACCATGGAAAGCCGCCTGATCCCCGGGCTGTACGCCTGCGGGGAAGTGCTGGATATCGACGGCGACTGCGGCGGCTACAATTTACAGTGGGCGTGGAGCTCCGGTCGTCTGGCCGGGGAAAGCGCCGGGAGGAACCACACATGATCCGACTGCATGATATTTCCCTGCCCCCGGAGCACAATGCCAGCCAGCTTCTTTTTGAGGCGGCACGGATGCTCCGGGTGCCCAATTCCAAAATCCGGAAGATGAAGATTGTCCGCCGCAGCGTGGACGCCCGGAAAAAGCCTGATGTGCGCATCATCTACACCGTGGACGTGACGGTGGAGGGCAGCGAAAAAAAGATTCTGAAGCAGAGCGGCTGCAAAAAAGCGTCCGCTGCCCCCATCTCCCGCTACCAGCCGCCGAAGGCTGACCATATGCCGGAAAAGCGGCCTGTGGTAGTGGGCTTTGGCCCTGCCGGGATGTTTGCCGCCCTGGTGTTGGCGCTGGCGGGGTGGAAGCCCCTGGTGCTGGAGCGGGGGGAGGACGCCCGGGCCCGGCATGAAAAGGTGGAGGCCTTTTTTGAGACGGGACATCTGGACACCCGAAGCAACGTCCAGTTCGGCGAGGGCGGCGCAGGCACCTTTTCCGACGGCAAGCTGAACACCGGGGTGAACAACCCCAGAATCGGCTGGATTCTGGAGCAGTTCGTGGCGGCGGGGGCCAGAGAGGACATTCTCTACGACGCCAAGCCCCACGTGGGCACCGACGTGCTGCTCACCGTGGTACAGAATCTGCGCAAGCGGATCATCTCTCTGGGCGGCGAGGTGCGGTTCTGCACTCAGGTCACCGGGCTGTGCGCAGAAGACGGACACCTAACAGGACTGAAAACAGAGACGGGGGAGATTATCCCCTGCGACCGAGCGGTTCTCGCCATCGGTCACAGCGCCCGGGACACCTTTGAAATGCTGGAGGGCAGCGGCATTCCCATGGAGCCGAAGCCCTTTGCCATGGGCGTGCGCATTGAGCAGGAGCAGAAGGATATCAACATTGCCCAATACGGCCGGGAGAATTCCGCCCTGCCCCCGGCGGACTACAAGCTGGTGGAGCATCTGGAGGACGAGACGGTGTACACCTTCTGCATGTGCCCCGGTGGGTATGTGGTGGCAGCGGCCAGCGAGGAAGGCCGCATTGCCACCAACGGCATGAGCTATGCCGACCGGGACGGAGAAAACGCCAACGCGGCGTTGTTGGTGACCCTGAACCCCAGGGATTTTCCCTACGAGGGCGCCCTCGGCGGGATGCGCTGGCAGCGGGAGCTTGAACGGCGCGCCTACGAGGTCAGCGGAAGCTACCGCGCCCCGGCCCAGAAGGTGGGGGACTTCCTGGCGGGAGTTCCCAGCACCGGCGCCGGACGGGTGCAGCCGACCTATCGCCCGGGGGTTGCCTGGTGTGACCTCCATTCGGTACTGCCGGAGAAAATCACGGCAGCCATCGCCCAGGCGCTGCCCCGGCTGGACGGCAGGCTCAAGGGCTTTGCCGACCCGGAGGGCGTGCTCACCGCTCCGGAAACCCGCAGCTCTTCGCCGGTTCGGATTCTCCGGGACAAAGACAGGCAGTCAACGCTACGGGGACTGTACCCCACAGGGGAGGGCGCGGGCTACGCCGGAGGTATTATGTCCGCCGCCATCGACGGCATCATGACGGCGGAAGCGATTTTGCTGGAGGAATCCCATGGACGAGAAACAGATCAATAAATGGCTCCGCCGCCGGTTCCGCCCCGTTGGCTGGACGCTGGTTGGATACTATGCTTTGATGAATCTGATGGTTTACGCCGCTATGGTTTTCGACCTGGTCATCGGGCACATGCGCGCCTTTGCCCTGCGGGATCTTGGGTATCTCCCGGACGCAGATGCCCTGTACGGGAACGCCTGGGGGTATCTTGCCGCCATTGCCGTGGTGCTGGTGGTGCTCTATGCCTGGAAGGGGCCGGATTACTGGGGCGGCGAGGTGCTGACCAGGGAGAAACCCATGACGGCGGGGGTGTTCGGCTGTATGCTGTGCCTGTGCATCGGAACGCAGATGGCCAATTCCCTGTGGATCGGCCTGCTGGAAGTGGTTTTGAACGCTTTCGGCCTGTCCGCCATGGATATGCTGGAACAGGTTTCCGGGCAGTCGGATACGGTGAGTATGTTTTTGTACTCTGCGCTGGCCGCGCCCATTGCGGAGGAACTGATTTTCCGGGGCTTTGTCCTGCGGAGCCTGCGGCCCTACGGCAAGCGTTTTGCGGTGTTTGTTTCCGCCCTTCTGTTCGGGCTGTTCCACGGCAACCTCTTGCAGACACCCTACGCCTTTTTGATGGGGCTGGTGTTGGGCTATGTGACGGCGGAATATTCCATCGGCTGGGCGGTGGGGCTGCATATGTTCAACAACCTGGTACTGGCGGATCTGCTGGGCCGGCTGATGACGGCTTTGCCGGAAGCGGCGGCATACGGGCTGGATCTTCTGATTTTCGGCGGGTGCTTTGCGGCGGGACTCGCGATTCTGATTTCCCGGCGGGGTCAGATTCGGGCCTACAACCAAAGCGAATGGATGGACCGGCGGTGCCTGGAGTGCTTTTTCACCAATTCCGGCACCATCGTATTCGCGGCACTGATGCTGGGGAGTATGCTTTTGATGTTCCTGCCTTGAGGAATCCACGGGGCTTGTCAGCCAAAGCCTTCCCCTTTGGGCGGTGCGCCCGCACTGCTATTTGTTAGTCTGAACCGTTGAAACAACGAGCACCCCCCGGCCAACCGCCGGGGGGTGCTGATGTCATGTGCGCGATTAAAATCTAGCCATCAGCACCACCGCGAGGATGGCCTGCACCGCCAGAATCAGGGGAACGCCCACGGTGAATTTGGGGTGCTTCGTCTTGTGACGGAAAGCGTACATGCCGATGAGGCACCCCACACTGCCGCCCAGGGCGGCTGCGGTCATCAGGGTGACCTCCGGGATGCGCCAGCGATGGCGCTTGGCTTTTATTTTGTCCGCAAGCATAAGCAGGCACCCGGCGGCATTTATGATAAGGAGGTAAAGCAGCAGAAGCTCTTTCATACTGATTTCCTTTCAGGAGGGATTTTTCGTGAAAAAAGTCTGGATTTTGCTGATTCTGCCGGCGCTGCTCTCCGGCTGTGCCGCAGAGGAAACCCTGGAAACCATAGCCGACGACATCGCGCAGCCGGTGATGGCCCAGCCGGCGCAGATTTCGGTGGATTTGCCGGATAATGCGGTGGCCCCGGTGCTGGAAAGCGACGCGGAGCAGGTTTACTTAAGCGAGGAATACGAAATCATCATCGAAACCGTCAGCGCCGGGGATTTGAGCGCCACCGTTCAGAGGATTTCCGGCTACACCCCGGATAATCTGACGGTGATGGAGACGGAGCAGGACGGGGTGAAGCGATACGACTTCGTATGGGCATCGGCGGGGGAAAACGGGGATATGCTGGGCCGGGCGGTGATCCTGGACGACGGGAATTATCACTACTGCATGTCCGTACTCCGGGACGCAAACCCGACGCAGTCCTCCCAGATCGTCTGGCGGGATGTGTTCGATTCCTTTCAGTTGGCCTGATACTGCTCCATAGCCTCCCGGCACAGCTGGGTGCACTGGTCGATGACGCTTTGGGGATACAGAATCCGGGCCTTGCTGCCAAACCCGATGACCCAGCTTAAAAACATGGGGGACACCGCCACGTTGACAGTAAAGACGAAATGGGTTTCGTCGTCGGGAATCAGCAGAATGTCCCGCCCGAAGCGGTCCACCACCACGTTGATGAGGCTGCGGTGAAACCGGAGCTTCACGGTGGTTTCCTCGCCGGAGTACATCTGGAAAAGACGGTTGGCATGTTCCACAAGGGCCTTGCCCGTCAGCTCCGGGCAGGGGGTTCGTGCTTCCTCCGTCAGACGGATGTCCGTCATGCGGTCCACCCGGTAGGAGGTGACGCCGTGGCGGGGGGAGTGGGCGAGGAGGTAGCAGTTTTCGTTGTCCTGGCACAGGCCGTAGGGGCTGGCCTGGTAATCCCGTTCCCGGTATTTCCGCTTTCCGCCCAGATCCCAGTCAAAGTAGCGGAAGGTGATCTGCCGGTTCTGGGCAATGGCCTCCTGAATGGCGTCCACATTGTAGTAGATGGTCTCGTTCATGCTCTTGACCCGGCCGGACACCAGCACGTCCCGGCGCATCAGCCTGGCGTCGTGGACGCTGCACTGGCTGCACAGCTTTCCGATCAGCTCCCGGGACTTTTTCTCCGTGAGAAACCGGCTGGACTGAACGGCGTCGATGAGCAGCTTCAGCTCCGGAAGCTCAAAATTCCGGGAGGCAATGTAGTAGCCGCCGTTTTTTCCGGGGAGGGAGACAATGTCCACCCCGTAATCCTGCAGCGCCGCGATATCTGAGTAAATGGTTTTGCGGTCGCAGGAAATGTCGTGCTCGCTTTCCAGCATGGCGATCAGCTCCGCAGCTCTCACCGGGTGCTCCCGGTGGGAGTTTTTTTGCAGGTAGTCCAGGATGTAAAGGATTTTCAGCTTTTGGTTGTCCGATTTCGGCATGGAGCTCCCCCCAAAAAAACAGATGATTTGTCATTATACCACACGTTGGCAGTTCTGGAAAGGAGAGAATTTGCTTTTTCCGGGGAAATGTGCTATAATACCCGGTATACTTACTGTGTTGTGCAGGTGGTGAAAATGCAGAATGCAGAATGCAAAATGAAGGAGTCCACTTCACGGACATTCCACAACTTTGCATTTTACATTTTGCATTCAGCATTCCGGCTTCTGCAGTGGACATGAAAAGGAGAGATCAACATGGGGTATTATGGATGCCACCTGTCCGCTTCCGCGGGGAACGCGGCGATGGTGGAGACGGCGCTGTCCATTGGGGCGAACACCTTCGCGTTTTTCACCCGGAATCCCCGGGGCAGTAAGGCCAGGAAGGAAGATCCCGCCGACGCGGAAAAGGCTGTGGGGATGCTGCGTGAGTACCGTTTTGGAACCCTGGTCGCCCACGGGGCGTATACCATGAACCTGTGCACCGCCGATCCGGAGGCGCGGGCCTTTGCCGCCGGGGTTCTGGAGGACGATCTGCGGCGGATGGCCTCCCTGCCGGGAAATTTCTACAATTTCCATCCCGGAAGCCATGTGGGGCAGGGGACGGAAGCCGGAATTGACTGCATTGCCGCCGCCCTGAAAAACGCGCTGCGCCACGGCTATCCGGTGAAGGTGCTGCTGGAAACCATGGCGGGCAAGGGCAGTGAAATCGGTGGCCGGTTTGAAGAGCTGAAAGCCATTCTGGACGCCGTGGGCAGCGAAAATGTGGGTGTGTGTCTGGATACCTGCCACGTCTACGACGGCGGGTACGACATTGTGAACGATCTGGATGGGGTACTGGCGGAATTCGACCGCTGTATTGGCCTTGACCGGCTGTGTGCCCTGCACCTGAACGACAGCAAAAACCCCTTTGCCAGCCACAAGGACCGCCATGAACGCCTGGGGGAGGGCAGCCTGGGACTGGAAACCTTCCGGCGGATTGTGAACCATCCCCTTTTGAAGGACAAGCCCATGATCCTGGAGACGCCCAACGAACTGGAGGGCTATGCCCGGGAGATTGCGATTCTTAAGAAAATGTTCATTTGACATATGGGCAAAATTATGCCATTTTATATGCAAAAGACGGAGAAAGGAGGCTGACGGCGTGGAGGAACTGTTTTCATCCCTCGCCCTGGCGCAGGAAAGCTATGCCGCTGCCTATATTGGCATTCTGCGCTTTGCCGTACCGATCATCAGCGCCATTTTGCTGCTGCGCTGCGCCATGCCCCTGCTGACCTTCCGGCGGGAGCCGGAAATCTGGGCGTGGCTGAATATGACCGACGGCACCCAGATTCCCATTACCCACTGGGAAAGCGTCATCGGCCGCAGCAAATCCAGCGACGTGACCATTGATTTTCCCACGGTGTCCCGGAACCACGCGGTGCTGACCCGGTATGACGACGGCAGCTGGACGATTTCCGATGCCGGTTCCAAGGACGGCACCTGGGTGAACGGCAGAAAGGTGCAGATCTGCGCCCTGAATGATAAGGACCGCATCTCCATCGGCGGCGTGGAAATGCAGCTGCAGCCCATTACCCAGCGCCAGGAGGCCCGGCAGGCGGAAATCCGCACCAAGGCCGCCAGCGGCTGGGACAGCGTGGCCAACCTGATGCTGCTGTCCATTTTGCAGTGCCTGATGCTGCTGGGATTTCTGCTGAACTGCCGGCAGGAGGATACCGTAAGCATCCTGGAGGGCTTCGGCGGAATTCTGATCTGCCAGTGGGTGCTGTACATATTCTACTGCATGATTCACCGGAAATCCTTTGAGGCGGAGACCATGGCCTTTTTCCTGTGCACCATGGGCATGGCGGCCATCGCCACGGTGAAGCCCGGGGAAGCGGTGAAGCAGCTGGCCGCCGTGGGCCTCGGCGTGATGACCTTCCTTGTCATCGGCTGGTCGCTGCGGGATCTGGAACGGGCAAAGGCCGTCCGTTATCTGGCCACGGTGGCCGGCGTGGGGTTTCTTATGGTGACGCTGGTGTTCGGCACCGAGTATTACGGCGCGAAAAACTGGCTGGTCATCGGCGGAATGTCCCTGCAGCCCTCGGAGCTGAGCAAGGTCTGCTTTGTCTTTGCCGGCGCGTCCACCATGGACCGGATCATGAGCAAGCGGAACATCTACACGTTTATCGCCTATTCCATTCTCATCTGCGGCCTTCTCGCCCTGATGAACGACTTCGGAACGGCGCTGATTTTCTTCTGCGCCTTTCTGGTGATCGCGTATCTGCGTTCCGGCAGCATGGGCACGGTGGCCCTGGCGGTGACCGCGCTGATTTTCGCCGGGGTTCTGGCCCTGAAAATCGCCCCCCACGCCCTGCGGCGGTTCTCCGTGTGGCGGCATGTGTGGGACGATCCCCTGAATGCCGGTTATCAGCAGGTGCAGGCGCTGATGTGCATTGCCTCCGGCGGCCTGTTTGGACTGGGGCCGGGACAGGGCTTTTTGAAGCACGTCTTCGCGGCGGATTCCGACATTGCCTTTGCCACCATCTCCGAGGAATGGGGACTGCTGGTGGCGGTGATGATGGTTCTGTGCGTGGCGGCTTACGGCTTCTTCGCCATCCGCACCGCCCGGGTTGCCCGGAGCAGCTTCTACACCATCGGCGCCTGTACTGCCGCAAGCATTCTGGTGATTCAGACGATTCTCAACTGCCTGGGCACCCTGGACATCCTGCCCTTTACCGGCGTGACCTTCCCCTTCCTGAGTAACGGCGGTACCAGCATGATCGGCGCCTGGGGCTTACTCGCCTTCGTCAAGGCGGGAGATACCCGGCAGAACGCCAGCTTTGCCGTGCGGCTG
Source organism: uncultured Clostridia bacterium (assembly GCA_945836055.1). GTDB lineage: Bacteria > Bacillota > Clostridia > Oscillospirales > Oscillospiraceae > Faecousia. The sequence goes on from CAMAKJ010000017.1 coordinate 14,083, forward strand.
AACAAGAAAGGAGGGTGAGCGGATGAACCGTGTAACCAAAAGAACCTGGATTATGGGGCTGTTCCTGCTTGTGCTTCTGGGCGGTATGGTGTTCTTCCTTTGGGAATATGTGACCCAGGCGGGGGACTGGGTGGTTTTCTCCGGCTCGCCCCATGTGTACAACAACGCCAACATCGGCTGCGGCACCATCACCGACCGCTCCGGCGAGGTGCTGCTGGACATCACCGACCAGCGCACCTATTCTTCGGACGCCGCCACCCGGAAGTCCACCCTCCACTGGCTGGGCGACCGGAAGGGCTTCATCAGCGCCGGCGCCGTCTCCCATTACGCGGGGAAAATGGCGGGCTTTGACCTGGTGAGCGGGATCTACAGCAGCTCCGGCGAGGGCGGGCAGATGACCCTGACCCTGTCCGCCCGGGTGCAGAACGCGGCTCTGGAGGCCATGGCGGGCAGAAAGGGAACCGTCGCCGTATATAACTATAAAACCGGCGAAATCCTCTGCGCCGTGACCACCCCCACCTACGACCCGGACAACGCGCCGGACATTGCCTCAGACACCACGGGGCAGTACGAGGGCGTGTACTTAAACCGCTTTCTCCAATCCACCTATCCCCCCGGCTCCATTTTCAAGGTGGTCACCACCGCGGCGGCTCTGGACTGTGTGCCGGGAATTCTGGACAAAACCTTTACCTGCACCGGCACCTATGCCTACGGTACGGAGAGCGTCACCTGCGAAAAGGCCCACGGGATGCTGACCCTGGAAACGGCGCTGTCCCACTCCTGCAACTGCGCCTTTGCCCAGATCGCGGAGCTGGTGGGAAAGAAAAATATGGTGAAGTATGTGGAGCAGTTCGGCGTGACGGACAGCCTGAGCTTTGACGGCGTTACCACCGCCGAAGGCAACTACGACATATCCAACACCGCGCCGGTGTCCTTCGCCTGGAGCTGTATCGGCCAGCACACCGACCTTATCAATCCCGCCCGGTATATGACCTTCATGGGCGCCATCGCGGGCGGCGGCGTGGGGGCGGAGCCCCACCTGGTGGCGCGGGTATCCGCCGGAGAAGAAGTGACCTACGAGGCCGACACGGTCAAAACCGACCGGATCATGTCCAAAGAGGTGGCCGGGCAGGTCAGGCAGTTCATGCGCAACAACGTCAGAACCATCTACGGCGACGGAAACTTCCTGGGCTTAAACGTCTGTGCCAAGTCCGGCACCAGCCAGCTGGGCGGCGGCCAGACCTCCAACGCCATGTTTGCAGGCTTTGTGGAGGACGAGGCGTATCCCCTGGCCTTCATGGTTGTGGTGGAAAACGGCGGCTACGGCAGCGCCACCTGCGTACCCGTAATCAGCAAAGTTCTCTCCGTCTGCAAGGCGGTGCTGGACGGACAGTGAATCCTTGTGCGTTCTATACAAAAATACGACAAAATCCATACAGATTCTGTTATCTTTTCCTCGTTGACAAATGTCCTTGCCTGAGATACAATGTGTTAAAATTCTTCAGGAGGGACACGACGATGATGAAACGGTTCGCAACTACCGCCGCTTCCAACCGCTGCATGGCAGCGGCGTGTTCCTCTGCGCGAATTAGCACCCGACTGGACACTGCCATGATTCTGGCGGTGTCCATTTGCGTAGTACGACTGTGCGCTGCTGCGTGACCGGGGCTTCATAACGGGTATGAAGAAGCGGTTACGCCAAATCGGCTGACCGCTTTTTTATAGTAAGTAAGAAATTGGAAAAGGAGAATCATTGTTATGAAAAAGGTACTTGCTTTCCTGCTGGCTGCCCTGATGGTGGCCGCAATGTTCGCTGGCTGCGGTTCTGATAAGACCGAGACCCCAACCGCTGCTGCCGCTGGCGGCGCTGACGAAGCCCCTGCCGCAGCCGGTGCTGTGAAGCTGGGCATGAGCGGCCCTCTGACCGGCGGCGCCGCTGTGTATGGCACGGCTGTTAAGGCCGGCATGGAAATTGCCGTTGAGGAAATCAACGCCAAGGGCGGTCTGCAGCTGGAGCTGAACTGTCAGGACGACGAGCACGACACCGAGAAGGCTCTGAACGCCTACAACACCCTGAAGGACTGGGGTATGCAGGTCATGGCCGGCCCCGTGACCACCGCTCCCTGCAACGTGGTCGCTGCCGAGTGCGCCAACGATAAGATCTTCATGCTGACCCCCTCCGGCTCCGGCGCCTCCATCATTGAGTACGGCGACAACATCTTCCAGATCTGCTTCACCGACCCCAACCAGGGCGTCGCTTCCGCTGACTACATGGCCACCCACGATCTGGGCACCACCATCGGCGTGATCTACGACTCCTCCGATGTCTACTCCTCCGGTATTTACGAGAAGTTTGCCGCCGAAGCTCAGGTTAAGGGCCTGAATGTCGCCTGTGTCGAGGCTTTCACCGCCGACAACAAGGCTGACCTGACCACCCAGGTGACCAAGTGCAAGGACGCCGGCTGCGATGTGGTGTTCCTGCCCTTCTACGCCACCGAGGCTGCCCAGGTTCTGACCTACGCCAACACCATCGGCTACGCGCCCACCTTCTTCGGCTGCGACGGCATGGACGGCATCCTGACCGTGGAGAACTTTGACCCCGCTCTGGCCGAGGGCCTGATGCTGCTGACCCCCTTCTCCGCCGATGCTTCCGATGAGGCTACCCAGTCCTTCGTTGCCAAGTACCAGGAGAAGACCGGCATCGTTCCCAACCAGTTCGCTGCAGACGCTTACGACGTCATCTACTCCATCTATCAGGCTCTGGTTGCCGGCGGCGTGACCGCTGACATGAGCGCTTCCGAGATCAACGACATCCTGGTTGCTCAGTTCACCTCCATGACCTTCGACGGTCTGACCGGCACGGGCATGACCTGGCAGGCAACCGGCGAGGTCTCCAAGGGCCCCATGGCTGTTGTCATCAAGGACGGCACCTACGTCGGTGCGGAATAAGGACAAAGCCGAACTGCAGGTAAATGAAATGGCGGCTGGACAGGGGAGACCCTGTCCGGCTGCCGGTCGTTTTCACGGCGACGGCCTATGAGGATGGCACAAATCCTCTTCGTGCCCTCGTCATAGGCCGTTGGAAAGGAGAGGGATGAAGCTGTGAGATTTCTCCAGTATTTGATTAACGGTGTCAGCATTGGCTCGGTTTACGCCATCATCGCCCTGGGTTACACCATGGTGTACGGCATTGCCAGAATGCTGAACTTTGCCCATGGCGACGTCATCATGGTAGGCGCGTATATGTCCTACTGCGTGACCAGCTACCTGGGACTGCCCGCCATTGTGGGTGTGATTGTGGCTGCCCTGGTGTGCACGCTGCTTGGCATCCTCATTGAGGGACTGGCTTATAAGCCTCTGCGGGGCGTACCCAGTTTGGCCGTTCTGATTACCGCCATCGGTGTCAGCTACTTTCTGCAGAACGCGGCGCAGCTGATTTTCGGCTCTGCGCCCAAGAATTTCAAGAGCATCGTCACCATGAAGCCCCTGGTGCTGTTTGGCGGCGGCCTCACCATCACCGGTGAGGTGATGGTGACGGTTCTTGCCTGCGTGGTCATCATGGTAGGCCTGACCCTGTTCACCGGCAAGACCAAGATGGGCAAGTCCATGCGTGCCGTCTCCGAGGACCGGGACGCGGCGCAGCTCATGGGAATCAACGTCAACCGCACGATTTCCATTACCTTCGCCATCGGCTCCGCTCTGGCGGCTGTTGCAGGCGTGCTGCTGTGCTCCACGGTGCCGACTTTGATGCCCACCACCGGCTCCATGCCCGGTATCCGCGCCTTTACGGCGGCGGTGTTCGGCGGCATCGGCTCCATTCCCGGCGCTATGCTGGGCGGCATCCTGCTGGGTGTGATTGAGACCTTCAGCAAGGCCTACCTGTCCACCCAGTTCTCCGACGCCATTGTGTTCCTGGTTCTGATTGTCATTCTGCTGGTCAAGCCCGCCGGACTGCTGGGCAAGAACGTGCAGGAGAAAGTGTGAGGTGAGCGGCATGAAACTGAAACAATACGTTGGCCGTCACCGCTCCAATCTGGTGATCTACGGCGTTGTCATTCTGGCGTTTCTTGTCATGCAGACGCTGTCCTCCGCGAAGCTGCTGTCCAGCTCCGTCCAGGGCTACCTGGTTCCCATCTGCGCATATATTGTGCTGGCGGT
>CAMAKJ010000018.1 GCA_945836055.1 uncultured Clostridia bacterium
AGTACCACTTCATCGAGGTCATGGCCTGCCCCGGCGGCTGCGTCATGGGCGGCGGCCAGCCCATCTACGGCACCAAGGCCACCCGGGCGGAAACCCGCACCCGGGGCCTGTACGCGGCGGACGGTGATATGGCCATCAAGAAGCCCAACGAGAACCCTCTGATGGACGTGTTCTACAACGGCTACTTCAAGGGCAAGGCTCACGAGCTGCTGCACAATCCCCACAAATAATCCGCGCTGATTCTGGGGCGCATCCTTCGGGATGCGCCCCGTTTTTTCCCGGGGAAGGGGAAAAAGGTTTTTTCCCGATTTCTGTATTTTCCTGTTGACATTTCGGACCGGGTGGTGGTATAGTATGAAAGTCAAGTGTTCGGCGCGCGCACAAAGGTACGCCGGATGAAAACAAAGGAGAGAATAGAACATGAGAAAGATTCTTGCTGTTGCCTTGGCAGCCGTGATGCTGCTGGGCATGACCGCCTGCCGCGCCTCTTCCGCACCGGCGTCTACCACTGCCGCCGCTGCCGAGAAGTATGTGGTCGGTATCTGCCAGCTGGTTCAGCACGACGCACTGGACGCCGCCACTCAGGGCTTCAAGGACGCTCTGACCGAAGAGCTGGGCGACCGGGTTACCTTTGAAGAGAAGAACGCCTCCGGTGAGCCTGCCAACTGCACCACCATCGTCAACGGCTTCGTTTCCAGCAAGGTGGATCTGATTATGGCCAACGCCACCCCCGCCCTGCAGGCTGCCGCTTCCGCCACCGGTGACATTCCCATTCTGGGCACCTCCGTTACCGACTATGCCACCGCTCTGGAAATCGACAACTGGAACGGCACCGTGGGCGGCAACATCTCCGGCACCTCCGACCTGGCACCCCTGAGCGAGCAGGCCGCCATGATTCAGGAACTGTTCCCCGAAGCCAAGACCGTGGGCCTGCTGTACTGCTCCGCCGAGGCCAACTCCCAGTATCAGGTGGATGAAATGACCAAGTATCTGACCGATATGGGCCTGACCGCTACGCCCTTCGCCTTCACCGACACCAACGATGTCGCCTCCGTGGCCCAGGCTGCCTGCGATGCCAGCGACGTGATCTACATCCCCACCGACAACACCGCCGCCTCCAACACCGAGGCCATTGCCAACGTGGTTCTGCCCGCCAAGGTTCCCGTTGTGGCCGGCGAGGAGGGCATCTGCGCCGGCTGCGGCGCGGCTACCCTGTCCATCAGCTACTACGACATTGGTTACGCCACCGGCAAGATGGCTGCCAGGATTCTCACCGGTGAGGCCGATGTCTCCACCATGCCGATTGAGTACGCGCCCCAGGTTACCAAGAAGTACAATGCCGCCAACTGCGAGGCACTGGGCATCACCATCCCCGAAGGCTACGAGGCCATGGGCTGATTTCCCGGTCAACACAACTGACAGGGCAGGGTTTTTACCCTGTCCTGTCTTGGCGTCATCTGCCGTCTCCCCGCCCCGCCCGGAACGGGCGCAACATTCCGTATTGACAATAGAGGTACCAAGATATGAATTTCTTCCTATCCCTTTTCAACGCCATGCCGGGCGCGGTTACCCAGGGTATGCTCTGGGGTATCATGGCCATCGGCGTGTACATCACCTACCGCATTCTGGACGTGGCTGACCTGACCGTGGACGGAAGCCTCGCCACCGGCGGCGCGGTGTGCGTCATGCTCATGCGCGCGGGGTGGAATCCCTGGATTTCGCTGCTGTGCGCGTTTCTCGCCGGTGTCCTGGCGGGACTGTGCACGGGACTGCTTCACACCCGCTGCGGCATTCCCGCGATTCTCGCGGGCATTCTCACACAGCTGGCGCTGTATTCCGTGAATCTGCGGATCATGGGCGGCAAGGCCAACCAGCCCATCGGCGTGGACAAGTACGATCTGCTGGTATCCCAGCGCTACGTCCGGGAGCTGACCCTGAATAACCCCATTCCCCTGGTCATACTGGTTCTCGCGGTGCTCACCGGCCTGCTGTACTGGTTTTTCGGCACCGAATACGGCAGCTCCCTTCGGGCCACCGGCGCCAACCAGAACATGGCCCGGGCACAGGGCATCAACACCAAGTCCGGCATCACCTTCGGCCTGATGCTGGCCAACGGCATGGTTGCTCTGGCCGGCGGCCTGCTCGCCCAGTACCAGGGCGCTGTGGACGTGAACATGGGCCGGGGCGCCATCGTCATCGGCCTGGCCGCTGTGATTATCGGCGAAGTGCTTCTGGGAAAGGTGTTCCGCAACTTTGCCCTGAAGCTGACGGCTGTGGTGATCGGCGCCGTCATTTACTATATGGTCATTCAGCTGGTGCTGCAGCTGGGCCTGAACACCAATGACCTGAAGCTGCTGACCGCTCTGGTGGTGGCGCTGTTCCTGGCGATTCCCTACTGGAAGACCGTCGTGCTTCCCAGAAAGAAGGAGGTTTGACCATGCTGGAGCTGAAGAACATCAGCAAGACCTTCAACGCCGGAACGGTGAACCAGAAGGTAGCCCTGAACGGCCTGAATCTGACCATGGCCGAGGGCGAGTTCGTCACCGTCATCGGCGGCAACGGCGCGGGCAAGAGCACCATGCTCAACGCCATCGCCGGGGTGTTCCCGGTGGATACCGGAAAAATCACCATCGACGGCGTGGACGTGACCAATCTCGCGGAGTACAAGCGGGCGAAATATATCGGCAGGGTGTTCCAGGACCCCATGATGGGTACTGCCGCTACCATGCAGATTGAGGAGAACCTGGCTCTGGCTGCCCGCCGGGGCAAGCCCAGAACCCTGCGCCCCGGCATCACCAAGGCTGACCGGGAGTTCTACCGGGAGCAGCTGAAGATTCTGGACCTGGGGTTGGAGGACCGGATGACCACCAAGGTCGGTCTGCTCTCCGGCGGCCAGCGCCAGGCGCTGACGCTGCTGATGGCAACCCTGCAGCAGCCCAAGCTGCTGCTTCTGGACGAGCATACTGCCGCCCTTGACCCCAAGACCGCCGCCAAGGTGCTGGACGCCACCCAGCGGATTGTGGACAGGAGCCATCTGACCACCATGATGATCACCCACAATATGCGCGACGCCATCACCTACGGCAACCGCTTGATTATGATGTATGAGGGGCATGTTGTGGTGGACGTTCGGGGCGAGGAGAAGAAAAACCTGACGGTGGAGCAGCTGCTGAACCTGTTCAGCAAGGCCTCCGGCTCCGACGAAGCCGACGACAAGCTGTTGCTTTCCTGACGCATGACACAGGGCGCGCAGAATCTGCGCGCCCCGATTTTTTGGGAGGACTGCCATGGAACCAAAGGAACTCTTAGAGATTCTGTCCGCAGCGGAGAAGCTGAAATGCAATACCCGCCACTGCTATACCTCTTCCGGCCGACACGAAAGCGTGGCGGAGCACTCCTGGCGGCTGGCGCTGATGGCCATGCTGCTTGCCCCGGAATTCCCCGACGCGGATATGGATAGGGTTATCCGCATGTGCCTGATCCACGACATGGGGGAGGCCTTCACCGGGGATATCCCGGCCTTTGACAAAACCGCCGCCGACGCCGGACGGGAGGATGCGCTTTTGATGAACTGGGTACAGACCCTTCCGGCGGACTCCCGGCAGGAGTGGACGGCGCTGCTTACGGAGATGAACGCCCTGGAAACCTGGGAGGCGAAAATCTACAAGGCCCTGGACAAGCTGGAGGCGGTGATCCAGCACAACGAGTCGGATATCTCCACCTGGATCCCCCTGGAATACGACCTTCAGCTGACCTACGGTGAGGAAAACGTGGAGTTTTCTCCCTATCTTCGGTCCCTGAAGCAGGCGGTGAACGACTGGACAAAGCGGAAAATCGACGAAAGCAAATGAAAAAGCACGGCACCCGGATACCCGGGTGCCGTTTGCGCTGCTTATGCGGAGGGGAAGCGAACCGTAATGATGGTTCCCTTGCCCGGGGTGCTGTCCAGCTCCACGGCGGCGCCCAGAATCAGGGCGGCGTGCTTGACGATGGACAGTCCCAGACCGGTGCCGCCGATTTCCTTGGAGTGGCTCTTGTCCACCCGGTAAAACCGCTCGAACACCCGCTCCTGGTGCTCCGGCGGGATGCCGATGCCGGTGTCGGCCACCGTCAGGACGGTCTGACCGCCCTCCGGCTCAACCCGGACGATCACCAGACCGCCGTCTTTGTTGTACTTCACGGCGTTGTCCACCAGATTGAACAGAATTCCCGATACCAGCTGGGGGATGCCCCGGATGACGGCGGATTCGCCCTCTAAGCGGATGGTGACGTTTTTCAGCTCCGCCGGGCCGGTCAGCTCCTGCACCGCCCGTTCCGCCGCTTCGTACACGTCCACGGGCGACCATTGCATGTCCTCCGCGCCCTCGTCCAGCCGGGACAGCCGCAGGGTGTCCTCCACCAGCTGAATCATCCGCTGGGCTTCGCTGTAGATTTTTTCGGAAAAATGCCGCACGTCCTCCGGCGGCACCAGGCCGTCCTTCATCAGCTCCGCGAAGCCCGAAATGGCATGCAGGGGCGTTTTCATCTCGTGGGAGACGTTGGCTGTGAACTCCCGGCGGAGGGCCTCGGACTTTCGCTTCTCGGTTTCATCGAACAGGAGCAGCACAACGCCGCTGACCGCGCCGTCGGACTTGACCGGGCTGGCGGCGGCAAGATACGTTCCCCCGCTCAGTGCCACGGACTGCTCCGCCTTCTCCCCGGTGAGCGCCTTCTCCACCAGTGCGGAAACGACGGCATTCCGGTTGGCGACGGAAAAATCCGCCCCCAGGCAGTTGGGGGTGACGGAAAGCAACCTGGCTGCGGCGGGGTTGATGCTGAGAATCGTGCCGCCGCTGTTGAGCAGCACCAGCCCTTCGTTCAGGGAGCGGGTGACGGTGTTGAATTCCTTTCTCTTCTGCTGCAGTTCCTGGGATTGGGCCCGGAGCTGCCGCTGCTGGGAGTCCAGACGGCGCAGCAGGGGCAGGATTTCCTCGTAATTCCGGTTGGAAAGGGGGTCATCCAGATTTAGCCCGTTGATTGGATCAACAATTTTCTTCGTCAGCTGCCCGGCCAGCAGGGCGGACAGCGCCACCGCGAGGATCAGCACCAGTGCAATGGGCCTCGCCATATCCAGCACCAGCTGGGGCACGGACTTCTGGGAGGCGGAAAGACGCAGCACCGTGCCGTCGCTCAGGCGCCGGGCGGCGTAGATGGAGCGCTCCAGCAGGGTGTCGGAATAGCGGATGCTGGTGCCGCTGCCGCCGGAGAGGGCGGACTGAATTTCCGCCCGGGCCAGATGGTTTTCCATGGAACCGGAATCGGAGCGGTTGTCGTAGAGCACCGTGCCGTCGGCGGAAATCCAGGTGACCCGGCAGCCGGAGGTGTCCAGACCGTCAAAATACCCGATGCCCTCGTTTTCCAAGGCGTGGGCAGTCAGCGCGGTCTGCAGCTCCAGCTGCTGCAGCTGGACATTGGTAAAATAGGTGTGCAGCGCTCCCAGAATCAGAGCCAGCGCGCACAGCAGCACCGCCAGCGCCGCCAGAAAAATGGAGCGAAAGACCCGCTTCGTCATCCCTCGGCCTCCATCCGGTAGCCCACGCCCCGGACGGTGCGGATATATTCGCCGCAGACACCCAGCTTGGTGCGCAGGGTGCCGATGTGCACGTCCACCGTCCGGGTTTCTCCCACATAATCCGTGCTCCAGATCTGCTCTAAGAGCTGATCCCGGGTAAAGACCCGCCCGGGGTGCTCCAGAAAGAGCTTCAGAAGCTCAAATTCCTTCAGCGTCAGTTCCACCCGCTTGTCCCCGGCATAGACGGTGTGGGCGTCGGGGTCCATCCGCAGCTGCCCGTGTTGCAGCAGCCTGGGAGCGGCGGCGGGAGCGCTCCGGCGCAGTACCGCCCGGATGCGGGAGACCATCTCCAACATCCCGAAGGGCTTGGCGAGATAATCGTCCGCCCCGGCGTCCAGACCCACTACCTTGTCGTACTCCGTCCCCTTGGCGGAAGCCATGATGACGGGAATCCGGGCGGTGGCCGGGTTGGCTCGCAGGGTTTTCAGGATTTCCAGGCCGTCCATTCCGGGCAGCATGATGTCCAGCAGAATCAGCTCCGGCTGGGCGCGGCTCAGGCTGTCGAACAGCCCCGCACCGTCCCGGAAGCCCTCCGCCTCAAAGCCAGACGCCCGCAGGGCGTACAGCATCAGCTCCCGGATGCTGTCATCGTCCTCTACACAGTAAATCACTTGGTATTCCCCCAAAACGCAGAATCCTTCAGTTTCCATGGTACTATAGCTCCGTAAGATTTACAAGAGCGGTTTTGTAAAATTCCTGTAAGGCGGAATAAAAAGGGGAAAGCCCCGCAGGGCTTTCCGTTACGCTTCTTCCTCCGGGTTCATGTACGGCGCGAACACCTTGCGCAGAAGCCTGACGCTGATACTGGCAGAGCCCGAGAAGTAGATAGTCAGCCAAAGAGGGACTACCCGCCAAAAAAGGTAGGGACTGACCAGCAGCACGGCCCAGGGAAGGACATTGAGCGCTGCAATCAGAATGGTGCGGGGCAGATAGGCCATGCTGAGAATCAGCGCATTTTTCAAAGTGGCCATGCAGCTGTTCTGAAACTGACTCAGCAGGGGAAAGACGTACCCGGACATCAGAATTCCCAGAACCAGCAGAAAGACAAACAGATAGAACAGGCAGTGAATGGCGCCGCCGGTACCGGGCAACAGCACAATATCCAAACAGGTTACCCCGCCGACCAGAAGGAAGAGAATCCACAGAAGGCTGCCCTGCCGGAAGTTGCTGCAAAAGGCGCGGAAATAGTCTTTGAGGACGTGCCCCTCCTGCTCCGTACCCATGCGGAAGCAGACACAGTACAGCGCAGCGTTCGCCGCGCCGATGGTGAAAATGGGTACGCAGGTCACGAGATATACCAGATTCAGAATCATCAGATCCGTCAGCCGGTTCATGCCGCACATAAATTTCGAGTCCAGAGAAAACATTCGCGCCGCCCCTTTTTGTTTTTTCCCAATATACCAGATTCGGCAGACAATTGCAATATCCGCTGGGAAAAGCGGTTATTTGATTGCCGCGCTGCTGTTGAGAACCAGGGTGCTGCAGAGAAACAGCACGTCCTGTCCGGAAAAGGTCAGAAACTGTCCCAGATAGTCGCTTTGGATATACCGAAGGTCAACCAGCGTGACCTTTGCATAGTCGGAGACGAGCAGCGGCGCGATGCTGCTGCCGAAGGAATCCCGGAAGAGAATCAGCTCCCGGTCCGTCGCCGCATTTGGATTTTCAATGGTGAGCAGGCTCCGGGCGCCGGAGAGGTATACGTCGTAGAGGTCTTTGCTGCTTTCCTTGCTTTCGTCGTAGACAGCGCCGGTTTTCCCGGTTTCATAGTCGTAAACCGTGCAGGCGTCCAGCAGGCCGCTTTCCATGAGGCAGAGGGTATCCGGCGACATGGGCAGCGCCGCCTGACCGTAATATACGCCGTAGAAGGGGCGCTCCAGGGGCGTGACGGTATAGTCTTCCTGCTTTGGCGGGGTTACGCCCAGAGCGCCGCAGAGCCGCTGTGCCGCGGGAATCAGACGCTCCTGCCGCCAGTGAGTGTCCGTGCGGTAGTAGTCCTCCGCCGACAGGGTGTCCGTCAGGTCAATCTGCTCCGCCCAGGGTATTCCCTCCGCCACCAGGGAGAAGAGATGCCCGTAGTCCATGGACAGGTGCCCGGTTTCTTCCGCCAGGTAGTAGCCCTTGTCGGGCACGACGGCGCAGAAAATCCGGGAATCGGTGCCGCGGAGGTATTGCTCGTATACCCGGTTGAACCGATCCAAAGCATGGTTCACCGACGTTTCGCTCAGGGGATATTCCTGGGCGGCGGCTACACCGTCCGATACATAGATGCCGTCCTTGTCGCTCTGATTCAGGGCGTAAAAGTGCACCAGGGACTTAACCCGCCGGAAGCTGTCCCGGAGGGGAAACTGGTCCAGACTGGCGTCTTCAAAATCCGCCATAAAGCTGCCGTCCAGCAGCGTCTCCCACCGCAAGGTGGGTTTCCGCGCCAGAGGCCGGCGCTCGGAAAGGGACAGGTCCTGCGCCGGACGAAGCCACGCCCATACCGCCAGCGCCGCCCACACCGCTGCCACGGCGATGAGACCAATTCGTTTTTTCATATGGTCGCCTCCTCAGAACCGGAAATAGAGGAACGGACTGAAGGAGCCGTCCACGAGATAGGCCGTGCAGACGATGAGCAGCGCCAGCATCAGCGCCGTTTCCAGCACCGGCCCGGCCTTGGTTCCGGCGATTTTGGCCGCCGTATGCTTAACCACCGGGGTGCAGCCAAGAATGCCGATAAGAAAGAGCACGGCGTAGCTTTTGAGATAGTACAGCGTTTCGGGGGAGGTCAGGCCCAGTCCGCCGAACCCAAACAGGCAGGCAAAATCGCTCCCGGCCTGGGCGAGACTTTCGGCGTTGAACAGCACGAAGCTGAGCACCACCGCGAGAAGCACATAGCCGTGGCGCAGCACACCGGGCAGCTTCCCCAGGGCGGGAACCCACTTTTCCGCCAGCAGCAGCGCCGCGAACAGCAGTCCCCACAGCACAAAATTCCAGGCCGCGCCGTGCCACAGTCCCGTGAGCATCCACACGGTGAGAATGTTGAAAACCCATCTTCCCCGGCTCACCCGGTTGCCCCCGAGGGGAATATACACATAGTCCCGGAACCAGCTGCCGAGACTCATATGCCAGCGCCGCCAGAACTCGGTGACGCTTTTGGAGAGGTAGGGGTAGTTGAAATTCTCCACAAACCGGAAGCCGAACACCCGCCCCAGACCGATGGCCATGTCGGAGTAGCCGGAAAAATCGAAGTAGATATTTAAGGTAAAGGCAATGGCGTACATCCAGTAAAACAGGATGGATTTTTCACCGCTTTCCCGGAACAGCCGGATGAGCAGGGCAAAGTTGTCCGCAAGCAGCACCTTTTTCCCCAGCCCCACCAGAAACCGCCGCAGTCCGGCGGTTACGTCCTCCCAGCTGTGGGTGCGGGCTTCCAGCTCCCGGGCCACATCCACATAGCGGACGATGGGGCCTGCGATGAGCTGGGGGAAAAGCGCCACATACGCGCCGAAGGTAATGGGGTTTCTCTGGGCCGGGACGCTGCCCCGGTATACATCCACGGTGTAGCTCAGGCACTGAAAGGTATAAAAGCTGATGCCGATGGGCAGCGCCAGCTTCAGCAGGGGCATGCGCAGGCCGGTGACGGCGTTGAAGCTGCCGATGAAGAAGTCGGCGTACTTGAACACCCCCAGCAGCCCCACCCCCGCCGCGATGGAGACAATCAGCCAGACTGTTTTCCACCGCCGGGTTTTCGCGCCCTCGATGGCGAGACCGCACAGGTAGAAAAGGGCAATGGTAAACACCATCAGCCACAGAAGCTTCGGTTCCCCCCAGCCGTAGAAAACCAGGCTGGCCAGGAGCAGCACCCCGTTTTTCCATCGCCGGGGCGCGAGAAAATACACCCCCAGCACCGCCGGGAGGAAGTAGTATAAAAAGGGAATGCTTGAAAAAACCATGGGCGTTTCCTCTTAACAATGGTGACACTGGAACGGAGAAGGAAATGCTGAATGAAGGGATACCTCAATTTCGCATTCTGCATTTTGCATTCAGGCTTCCCCGCAAAAATGGCAGCGACCGGAATCGCTGCCATTTTCTCGTCAGATCACAAACGCAGGTTCGCCGACAACCTTGCCGAAGGCGTCCACGAAGGACTGGGCGGTGAGACCGCTGCCGGAATCCAGCATAATCAGCATCACCACATCGCCGTAGCCGGTGACCAGCAGGTCGTCCGCCGCCACGCAGATCCACTTCCGGGGATCGATGCCGGACTTCATTTCCTCGGCGACGGCCCTGGTGTCCTCACCCGGGGCGACCCGCACCATGACCATGGAGAAGGCGATGGAGCCGATCATGGGCTCAAACACCGCAGCCTCGGTGATCTTGTCGGCGTTTTCAAGGCCGGTGTTGTTTTTGATGGCCCACAGGCCGTCCTCGCTGGTGTCGGTGAGGTCGATGGGCATTACGCCGCCCATAAACTCCACCGGCTGTTCGGTGATAATATCGTTCAGCAGGTCCTCCAGGGCCCCCTCCACGGTGACGGCAGCCTCCGTGGGGACGGTGGTTTCCGTCGGCTCCTGTTTTGCCGCGCCGCACCCGGCAAGGGCGGACATCAGCAGCAAAGCCGCCAAAAATACAGACACATACTTTTTCATGTTCAATTTCCTCCAGAATGGTTCGTTCTTTTCTTCTTAAAATAAGAATGCCCCAGATACAGTAAAAGCATACCAAACGCCGCACCGCAGCTGTCGATGCACACGTCCGGCACGCCGGGGCTTCGACCGGGAACGAAGAACTGAATTGTTTCGTCCAGACAGGCTGCCGCGACGCCGAGAGTGAAGGGCCAGACAGGACGTTTTCCCAGCATCCCGAACAGCCATCCCAGGCACATGCCCAGGGCGGCGAACTCGGTGAAATGGGCGACTTTCCGCAGCAGTCCGCTGCCCCCGGAGGCACCCGCTTCGCCGCCGGAAAACAGTGTACCGAGCAAGCCCTGAACGCAGTCGCTGAACAGCTGAGAGACGCTGCCCGGCATCAGGGAGTTGCCCCAGATAAACACAAGACAGCAGGCAGTCAGAACGCCGCACAGCTTCAGCCTCCGGTTTGTACGGATCATGACAAAACCCCCAGATGCTCCAGAAGAATTTTGACGCCCAGCAGGATCAGGATGACGCCGCCGGCGACCTCCGCTTTTTTCTCGTACCGGCTGCCGAACACGTTGCCGATTTTCACGCCCGCAGCGGACAGGAAAAAGGTGCACACGCCGATAAACGCCGCCGCCAGCCAGATATTGACGCTGCCTGCCATGGCCAGGGAGATGCCCACGGCCAGGGCGTCAATGGATGTCGCCACCGCCATGACGAACATGGTTTTCACCGACAGATCCGCGCTGCTTTCCTCGCAGGTGCAGCACGCGTCCTTCTTTTCCAGGGCTTCCTTCAGCATATTGATGCCGATGATTGCCAGCAGCCCGAAGGCCACCCAGTGGTCAAAGGCCTCGATGGCCCCCGCGAACAGGGCGCCCAGGAAAAAGCCGATGACAGGCATCAGCGCCTGAAAGCCGCCGAACCAGACGCCGCAGGTTGCCTCGGCCTTCCAGCTTGCCTTTTTCATGGCGAGGCCCTTGCACACGGACACCGCGAAGGCGTCCATACTCAGTCCCACCGCCAGCAGAAACAGTTCTCCGATTCCCATAATAAAAACCTCCGTGCCGGAACAGGTCAGCACAGAGAAAATGAAGAGACTGCGCCGGCCTTACAAAGTCTCGTCATTTCAGGCTGAACCGGGGTTCCCCCAGCATGTCGATCCAGTCCCGCGTTACGCGCCGACTACTCCCTCTTCGCTGTGGATTATATCAGACAATCCCCCCTCCGTCAAGAAAAACCGAACAAAGACACAGTAAATTTACAAACCTGCGGCGTGGATGCCCCCGCGGGCAATGCGTGCACGGGTGGTCTTTATTAGGGATTAGGGTACCGCTCGGTTCGTTACGGGGTGGCAAAGGCTTCCCCTGGGGGAAGCTGGCAAAAATCTGTGATTTTTGACTGATGAGGGTGCGGTACTGCGCCCCAATGATCCAGGGCGTTTCGGCGCGTAATCCTCAAGTACAAAAGGAAAGGCCTTTTTGGCGGTCAAAAAGCCCTTGACTTCTCCCGGGTCAGCGTCCATAATAGCAGCAGATCTGCGGCGATTCCCCAACGGACAGGCGGCTTAAGCAAATCTTAAGGGATTCTTATAGAATATCCACGAAAACCCGGACACCCCCGAATCTTGACAGTCCGGATGCGCTGGACTATAATGGTGCAAAAGGATACAGGAGGTATTTGCCATGAAAAAAGCGATTTACATCGTTGTGATTGCGATTTTGATTGTCGCATTCTGCGTCAGTGCGTTTATGGTGGGCCGCTATTTGCTGGAGGGCAAAAAGCAGGCGGATCTTTACGATGATCTGGTGGACATCAAGAATCAGGCGCAGACCGCCCCGCCCACAACGGCGGCGCCTACCCAGGCGGGTACAACCGAGACCACGAAGCCGGGCTTTGAGGTTGCCACCGATCCCACGGTGGAGGGCGGCATTCTGCTGGATTACGCCGAGCTGCACGAGATGAACCCTGATATGGCGGGCTGGATCAAGATCGAGGGCACCAAGATCGATTACCCTGTCATGCATACGTCCGTGGACAATAAGGATTACTACCTCAAGCGGAACTTTGACAAGCAGGCCAGCGACCGGGGCTGCATCTACGCCCGGGAGGAGTGCGACCTGGACGAGCCCAGCGACAACATCACCATCTACGGCCACAACATGGCCGACGGCAGCATGTTCCACGGACTGATGGCCTACACCGAAAAGGAAGCCTGGGACTATAACAGCCTGATTTTCTTCGATACACTGAAGGAGCGCCACGTATATAAGATTTTTGCCGTGTTCAAGACCAGCGCCAGCCTGGGCAAGGGCTTCTCCTACCACCAGTTTGTGGATGCGGAGGATGAGGCGGATTTCAATGAGTTCGTCTCCACCTGCAAGAACCTGGCCTTCTACGACACCGGCATTACGCCCAAGTACGGCGACAAGATCATCTGCCTGTCTACCTGCGAATATACCCTGACCAACGGCCGTTTGGTTGTGGCCGCGGTGCGCATTGCCTGAATAAAACCCCGGACGAGCCGTCCGGGGTTTTTGTACAGGGACTTTTCTTTCGGTGAAATTTCTGGTATAATCAGGAAACAGGCAATCATACAGAATGCAAAAGGGAGAGTGATCCTTCGCGGGTACCGCGGAGGATCGTATAGAGGAGGCATTTGCCATGGAGAGTCTTTGCAATCATTGGGAATTTACATCCGCCTGGTTCGACGGCTTTGCTGCGGGGGAGGGAACGGGGGAGCCGGTTCGGCTGCCCCATACCGTGAAGGAAGTTCCTCAGCACTACGTCGACAGCGCGTCCTATCAGATGGTCTGCGGTTATCGCCGGAAGCTGAGTCTGGGATCGGAGCTGGCGGGAAAGCACGTGTTTCTCCGGTTCGACGGCGCGGCGCACATAGCCACCGTGTACCTCAACGGCCGGGAGTTGACCACCCACCGCTGCGGCTACACCGCCTTCCGGGTGGAAATCACCGAACATATCCATTACGGCGGGGAGAATCTTCTGGCGGTGAAGCTGGACACCACAGAAAACGGCGCGATTCCGCCCTTCGGCTTTGTCATCGACTATCTGACTTACGGCGGACTGTACCGGGAGGCCTGGCTGGACGTAAGGGAGAAAAGCTACATAGAAGACCTGTACGTCACGACGCCGGATCTCGCCACCCTGAGAATCAAGCCCACCCTGGTCAACCCGGATGGGTGCATTGTCCTGGTGGAGCTGCAGAAGGGAGAGCGGACGCTGGTGAAAAAGGCCTTCACCGCCGGGGGCGTCATTACCATCGCCTGTCCCGGGGTGAAATGCTGGGATACGGAGCACCCCGTCCTCTATACCTGCCGGGTGACCCTGCTGAAAATCGGCCGGGTGATGGACACCCGGGAAGTCAAGGTGGGCTTCCGCACCGCCGAATTCCGGGCCGACGGCTTCTACCTCAACGGGAAGAAAACCTTCCTCCGGGGCCTGAACCGGCATCAGTGCTACCCCTATGTGGGCTACGCCGTTCCCGAACGGCTCCAGCGGGAGGATGCGAGGATTCTGAAGCAGGAGCTGTCCTGCGTGGCGGTGCGCACCTCCCACTATCCCCAGAGCCGGTATTTTATCGACGAGTGCGACCGTCTGGGGCTGCTGGTGTTCACGGAGATTCCCGGCTGGCAGCACATCGGCGGCGAAGATTGGAAGAATCAGGCGGTGGAGAACACCCGGGAGATGGTTCTGCAGTACCGGAATCACCCCAGTATCATCCTCTGGGGCGTGCGCATCAACGAAAGCCTGGATGACGACGAGCTTTACCGCCGCACCAACGCCGCAGCCCATGAGCTGGACCCCAGCCGCGCCACCTCCGGCGTCCGGTATCTGGAAAAGAGCAGCCTGCTGGAGGATGTCTACGCCTACAACGACTTCTCCCACACCGGCGATAACCCCGGCTGCAAGCCCAAGCGCGCCGTCACCCCCGATGGGAAGAAGGCGCTGCTGATTTCCGAGCACAACGGCCACATGTTCCCCACCAAGTCCTTTGACACCTGGGCTCACCGGCAGGAGCAGGCCCTGCGCCACGCCCGGGTGCAGAGCGACGCCGCCGACGACGGCGGTCACGGGGGCTGCTTTGGCTGGTGTATGTTCGACTATCCCACCCGCAAGGATTTTGGCTCCGGCGACCGGGTCTGCTACCACGGCGTCCTGGACGCCTTCCGCAATCCCAAGCTCGCGGCGGCACTGTACGCCAGCCAGGGCGAGGGCACGGACGTGCTGACGGTCTGCTCACCCATGGACATCGGCGATTATCCCGGCGGACAGGTGGGGGATCCGGCGGTGCTGACCAACGCCGACGCCGTCCGGCTGTACAAAAACGGGAATTATGTCACCACCCTTCGCACCGGGGACTACCCGGGCCTGCCCCATCCGCCCATGATTCTCGACGATACCATCGGTGCGCTTCTGGAAACCCAGGAGGGCTTTGACGAAAAGAAGGCGGATCTGATCCGTACCTGCCTGCTGGCGGCGCGGAAGCACGGCCTGAACCATCTGCCTCCCGCAGACCTGGCGCGGATGGGCGTAGCCATGGCGAAATACGGCCTGACCTTCGCGGATGCCCAGGCGCTTTACGGCAAGTACGTCGCCAACTGGGGCGGTGAGGCCACGGTCTGGCGGCTGGAGGGGTGGAAAAACGGAAAGATGGTATCCTCCGTCACCTGCTGCCCCGGCACGAAGCTGCATCTGGAAGTGACGCCCAGCCACACCGAGCTGACGGAAGGGGACAGCTACGACATGGCGGCGGTTCGCGTCCGGATTCTGGACGAATACGGCAATCCCGCGCCCTATGCCCAGCTGCCGGTGACCTTCCGTCTGGAAGGGGAGGCGGCGCTGGTGGGACCGGAGACCGTCACCGCTGAGGGCGGCATGACCGGCACCTATGTCAGAACCACCGGAAAAACCGGTTCGGCGAAGCTCACGATCACCACCTCCCAAACAGAACCCGTGAGCATCCTCTTCACCGTCGTACAAAAGTAACGCACAGCGCCCCTGCCTCGCGCTGACTGTGAGCATTCACAGAAATGTCAAGGAATCTGACAGACAGATATTGACAATTAGAGAGGAAAGTGCTATTCTTATTTCGGTACTTAAGTACCGAATGAATCATGTGCAGTGAGCCATTACGACGGCAGCTGCATAAATCCTGTATGGGCCGATCCTCACAAAACGGTAGGTACCAACAAATTACAAGGAGTGTATTAACATGGGATTCAAATCTGACATCGAAATCGCACAGGAAACCCCGATGCTGCACATTCGCGAGATCGCTAAGACTGCGGGCGTGGATGAGAAGTATCTGGAGCAGTACGGCAACTACAAGGCAAAGGTTGACTACAACATCCTGAAGGACATGGCGGACAAGCCCAACGGCAAGCTGGTGCTGGTCACCGCCATCAACCCCACCCCCGCAGGTGAAGGCAAGACCACGACCACCGTCGGCCTGGCCGACGCCATGCGCCGTATTGGCAAGAACGTCATGGTCGCTCTGCGTGAGCCCTCTCTGGGCCCCGTGTTCGGCGTCAAGGGCGGCGCTGCCGGCGGCGGCTACGCTCAGGTCGTCCCCATGGAGGACATCAACCTGCACTTCACCGGTGACTTCCACGCCATCGGTGCTGCCAACAACCTGCTGGCTGCGATGCTCGATAACCATATTTACCAGGGCAACGCTCTGGGCATCGACCCCCGTCAGATCACCTGGCGCCGCTGCGTCGATATGAACGACCGTCAGCTGCGGTTCGTGGTGGACGGCCTGGGCGGCAAGGTCAACGGCACCCCCCGTGAGGACGGCTACGACATCACCGTGGCTTCCGAGATCATGGCGGTTCTGTGCCTGGCCTCCGACATCACCGACCTGAAGGCCCGCCTGGCCCGCCTGGTGGTTGGCTATACTTACGCCGGCAAGCCCGTCACCGCCGGTGACCTGAACGCCCAGGGCGCTATGGCCGCTCTGCTGAAGGACGCTCTGAAGCCCAACCTGGTGCAGACCCTGGAGCATACCCCCGCCTTTGTCCACGGCGGCCCCTTCGCCAACATCGCTCACGGCTGCAACTCCGTGACTGCCACGAAGATCGCCCTGAAGCTGGGCGACTACGCCATCACCGAGGCCGGCTTCGGCGCTGACCTGGGCGCTGAGAAGTTCCTGGACATCAAGTGCCGCATGGCCGGCCTGAAGCCCTCCTGCGTGGTTCTGGTCGCTACCGCCCGCGCGCTGAAGTACAACGGCGGCGTGCCCAAGGCCGAGACCGGCAAGGAGAATCTGGAGGCTCTGGAGAAGGGCCTGCCCAACCTGCTGCAGCACGTTGAGAACATCACCAAGGTTTACAAGCTGCCCTGCGTGGTGGCCATCAACCGCTTCCCCACCGACACCGAGGCCGAGCTGAAGCTCATCGAGAACAAGTGCAAGGAGCTGGGCGTCAACGTTGCTCTGTCCGAGGTTTGGGGCAAGGGCGGCGAAGGCGGCATCGAACTGGCCAACGAAGTTGTCCGTCTGTGCGAGCAGCCCAATGACTTCACCTTCGCTTACGAGCTGGACTGCAGCATCAAGGAGAAGATCGAGGCCATTGCCAAGAAGATTTATCACGCTGACGGCGTGAACTTCACCGCCAATGCCGAGAAGCAGATCAAGACCCTGACCGAGCTGGGCTACGATCATATGCCCATCTGCATGGCCAAGACCCAGTACTCCTTCTCCGACGATCAGACCAAGCTGGGCGCACCCCGCGGCTTCACCATCACCG
>CAMAKJ010000019.1 GCA_945836055.1 uncultured Clostridia bacterium
TTTGTTAATTATGCCCAGGGATTGGTGGGCAGGCCAGAAGCGGTAAATGCAGCTTATGCGTTGTAAGCGGCGTAGGCTTCGTAAACAGTGTTGAAACCAGCAGCCTGGATGCCGTAAGCCTTCACAATGATGTTGATGTTCCGAGTGAAGTCGAAGTTAATTTTATCGCCGTTGATGGTGTAGTATACATTACCATCAGCATCAATAGCGTTATCAACCTTGCTGTCCAGGTAAGCGCCGTTCATAGCAACGGTGGTTTCCTCATTGGGCTGCAGAACGCCATGGTAAAGGACCAGATATACATTGTACATCACATGATCAACTTCTTCAGTCCGGATAAAGCCCTCAGGGCCAACAGTCAGGCCCAGCTCAGTCTCAGGATCATGATCCCAAGTCTTTTCAAGAGGCAGAGCCTCAGTCTGGCCTTTGGGCCAGTAGTTGGTATTCTCACGATACTTGTCCCAGCTATTGCCGTTAGAGTTGACATGCAGAACATTGTTGGTGCCAGTGGAACCGTCAGTAGAGTCCAATTCAGAGGGAATGTACCACTCATACCAAACATAAGCATTTTCTTTACCGGTGTTCTGAATCCACACCTTCTTCTCAATCTTGTTGGTAGTCTGGGAACCGGGACGGAGAACAGCATTCCGCTCGTCAAAGGTTTCCTTCAGGTCGATTTTGACGTTACCCAGAGTGAAGGTGTTGGTCTCTTCATCGGTGTCGGTGAAGTAAGCCAGAGTGCCGCCGATGACTGCGGTAGCCGCCAGAGCGATAACCAGGCACAGAGCAATAATTTTCTTCTTCATGGTTCATTTCCTTTCGTAAATTGATGAGTTTTTATGTACTCGGCCGTCGCCGGGAACATCAGGTGGTGGGCTGAACCTTTTCCCAAGCCTGCTGCGGTGTCAGATTTTCAAATTGGCAAGCATACGCCGTATAAGTCAGTTTGGGAGCATCCAAAGCAGCGGGCATAACGTCCTTCGTCACAGTATCTTTAACTGTAACACAGCCGTTAGTATAAGTACTATTACCAGTCAGCAAATACCAAGACTGATCATCAGTAGCATTTGCTTCAACAACGCGATACCAGACATTTGCAGGAATGTTCGTCCCATCACCCTGAGTCCAGTCAGGCTGTTTCAGGTTGGATGTGTAGGTCAGGTAGTTAGCAGGATTATTCTCCTCCTCAAACTTGATGAACAGGTAGCACTTCTCGCTTCCAGCTTCAACCGTGACCTTGGGGTCCTTTTGATAGGAAGAACCGGGAATCAGCTTAGCCTGCCAAGCATCGTTCGTACCATCCCCGTTGGTATCAGTGTTCCACGTCTCAGTAAGTGAGATATTGATATCACCAACGGTGAAGGTATTGACGACCGGGTCAGTCTTTGCAGTCAGCCAAGCGATGGTACCGCCGATGGTGCAGCCGATGACCAGCATCATGACAACCACCAGAGCCAAAGTCTTAGAGGCAACACCTCTGCGCTTTGCGTACTTTCCGTTCTTCATTTCGTGTTCCTCCTTTCTCCAAGATTCGCTAAGGGAATGTCAAAACAAGCAGTTTTGTTTGTTTTACGGGTTTTGGTGTTCCCCATCGGGGGAACATTTGATTTGATCGGATTCGTTATCTGCGATGGGCGGCGGGGGCAAGCCCCCGCCCTACGTGGTGTGTAATTAAGCGGCAGGATAGGCAGCCCAAGCAGCGGCGGCATCGGCAAAGCCGTCGGCCTGGATAGCGTAAGCATTGACGGTGATGGTCATGCCCTCGATGGTGTCCAGCTGAGCATTAGTGATGGTGCCGGGAACAGTGATGCTGTCAAACAGAGCATCCAAAGCGACGTCAGCATCAGGAGCGGCAACAGGTTCCTTATACCAGAACTCGTAAGTACGGGTGTTGGCAGCCGCATCCTTAGTGACATCCTTAGCGATCCAGTTAGTGCTATCGTAACCGTTAAAGATACTGGTCAAGTTAGCACCGTTGGGAGCAAAGATGGCGTCCAGTTCAGCAGCCTTGGTGAAGGTGACAGTCATCTTAACGTAGGAACTCTCGCTGCCCTTCAGGACAGTGACCATGGGATCCTTGGCGTAGGTGTGGCCGGGCAGCAGCTTGTAGGTGTTGGCCTTGACACGGTCAGTGCCCTGCACCGGAGTGCCATCGGTGTTTGCCTTGGCCTCATCCAGCTTGATGGCAACCTTACCAACGGTAAAGGTGTTGACCACTTCATCAGTCGAGGTCAGGTAAGCCATGGTGCCCATGATGGTGGCCGCTACCAGGAGGATCGCACACACCAGGGTAAGCACAACTTTGCGGGTCGTTTTCATTCTTGAAAACCTCCTTAAAAATATTGATGAGTTTATGTCTCCGGTGCTCGTCAGTACCGTCAACTACAATGGAATTGAAATAGTCATTCTGCACCTTTTGCCAAAAGGTCAATATGCATGACTTCCCGGTGATTTCTCACATCAAGTTGGGGCGCGTATGGCTTGCTCCTTGGGTGACTTCGAGGGTAAAGACCTCATCCGTCTCGCCTGCGGCGAACAGCCTTCCCCGGAGAGGAAGGCTTTGGGAGCAGTCAACGGCTGTATTTTCCCTGGTACTTCCCGATTTTTTGGGGTTTCTTTCGTTTCTCCGGCTTTTCGGATTCCTCCGGCGCGTCCCCGGCAGGGACGACGGGCTGCTCCTTCTTATCGTCGGAGAACAGGTCGGGGATGAATACCAGCAGAAGCAGAATGGCTCCCGCGGAGATGGCCACATATGTTCCGGGAGGGTGCTGAATGTAATTCGCAAGATACCCGAGCTTCGGGATCGTGAACACCGGGGTACCGATGACATTTCTATAATGTACAAGGGAGCCGTCCTCGGCTTCGTTGGCGTCGCCCTTGGTGCGGAAGCGGATCACCGATGCATCCTCCTCATCCTGCACAACCTCCACCACCCGGTGGGTGGCTACGGTATCCTCATCCAGCATGAAGGTGATGACATCCCCGCTTTTCAGCTGGAAGGGGTCCACCTTCTTCACATAAACCAGCGAGCCAACATGGTAGGTCGGTTCCATGGAGCCGGAAAGCACCGTGAACACCTGCAGGCCAACCAGTCGGGCGCCTACCAGCAGTATCGCCAAAATGACCACCAGGACGACCAGAATCGTCGTCAGCCAATTCCAGATCTTTTTTACTGTCTTGTTCATTTCTCTAATTGATCCCTTTCTGTCCCTCAGAGGGGAGAACGTGTGTCCGAACGCAGTGCCCGTTTCTTTAACCGCTTTGATTCTACCATACGCTTTGAGCAAATAATGTCGAAATATAGAATTGCATCACACGTTCTGCATGCTTTCGCAAAGGTATCTTTCAGCTGCCAGGCTATTAAATCACGTTTTGTTGATATTTGTCAACAATGAGCGCTTAATTTTATCACGCATTGTGGATATAATTTAACAAAAGAAACGGAGGTTACCGTATGCCGCAAAACGAACTGTGCCTGAAGGAAATCGGTCATCGTATCATGGAACGACGTAAAAAACTCGGTTTGACCCAGGAAGCGTTGGCGGAAAAGGGTGACGTCACGACCCAGTTTGTCTCCTACGCCGAGGCCGGCAAACGGGCCATGCGGCCGGAAAATCTGCTCAGAATCTCCGCCGCCCTGGGCGTCAGCGCCGACTATTTGCTCACCGGGGACATCATTGACAAGGATTTGTTCCTGATCTCCGAAAAAATGCGTCGTCTCACCCCCAGACAGCTTCGTTTGGTGGAAAACCTCATCGACGACTGCGCCGCCTACTTTTCGCCGGATCACCCAGTGGAGGACGAGGCTTCCGAATGACAAAAGCTGCCGTTTCCGTGAACGGCAGCTTTTTTGATGATACAGAGAGAATATGACTGTTCAGGCGTATGCCATCAAACGGATTCCCGTCCTGCGCACGCTGGTGCTGGGAGAAAATAACTACAAACAGAAGAAGCGGGACCTCCAAATGGAAGTCCCGCTTCACTGTTTACTCGATGCAGATCCGGTTGTTTTCCGGCAGCCTTCTCTGGCCCGCCTTGGGCAGATCCAGCTTCAGAATGCCGTCCTCAAATTTGGCGGACACATCCTCGGGCTTTACATCCCCCACATAGAAGCTCCGGCTCATGGAACCGGCGTAGCGCTCCCGGCGGATATAGCGGCCGTCTTTGTCCTGTTCGTCCTTGTCCAGGCCCTTGGCTGCCTGAATGGTCAGGTAGCCGTTGCTCAGGTCGATGTTGATCTCATCCTTCTTGAAGCCGGGCAGATCAATGGCCAGCTCGTAGCTGTTCTGCTTCTCCTTGATATCCGTCTTCATCAGATTCTTGGCGTTCTTGCCATAGAGCTGACGATTCACTTCGGAAGCGTTCACCAGGCCAAAGGGATCGGTGAAAAATTCATCAAACAGGTTTTCTCCAAAAATGCTGGGCAACATAAGTCATTCCTCCATTCAATCTTCTATGTGCCTTGTGGTGGGGAGCTTTTTGCTCCTCTTGTTTGTCTGGCTACACTATACCACCAATTTTAGCACTGTCAAGGGAAGAGTGCTAAAATTCACAGAAGCATCAAGGAATGTTCACGGTCTGTACATGTTCCCCGCCGGGGAGAAAGCGCAGGCTATACCAGCGGCGCGAACAGCCGCAAAATGCACTGTCCAATGCGCAGCATGGCACCTCGGCCTGTGGAGTATTTTTCCGTCACCTCGGTACACTGGGCAAACAGCGTCTCAAAGTCCTTAGCCATATCGTCGATGGCGTCGCAGCCGCATAGAAGTACGTCATTCTCAAAATGATGGTACAGGCTCCGGTAATCCAGGTTCGACGAGCCGATGGAGGCAATTCTGCCGTCGCACAGGCACTGCTTGGCATGGCAGAAGCCGGGGGTGTACTCGTAAATTCGCACGCCCTGCCGCGCCAGCCCCGCATAATAGGAACGGGTGATGGCAAATACCACCTTTTTATCCGGGATTCCAGGGGTAATAATCCGCACGTCAACCCCCCGCTTGGCAGCCAAGCGCAGAGCCCGGCTCAACTCATCCGTTATGATAAGGTATGGCGTGGTGAAATACAGGGTTTTCTCCGCCTGGGAAATCAGATTCAGGTAGACATTCTCCGCCGTGCGCTCCTCGGACAGGGGGTTATCGTTATAGGGCTGGATGAAGCCCGGTGCGTCCACCTTGTAGTCAACGGACAGATAGGCCTCGCCGTCCTCCTCGCACTTTGTGGTCACACCCCACAGTTCCAAAAACGACGCCGTCAGGCTCCGCACCGCTTCGCCCTCCAGACGCAGGCCGGTGTCCTTCCACTCTCCGTAGGGCTTTGCGCGGCAGAAATATTCGTCGGACAGGTTGTAGCCGCCGGTGTAACCCACCTTTCCGTCGATGACTGTGGTTTTCCGGTGATCCCGGTGGTTCAGGAACATATTTAGAAACGGAATTGCCGGGTTGAAAACACGGCAGCAGATACCGTCCTCGCAGAGGCTCCTGGCAAACTTCATATTCACATAGCCCACGCTTCCGATATCGTCGTACATCAGCCGGACTTCCACTCCCTGGTTGGCTTTGCGTACCAGAATCTCCCGGATTTCCTGGAAGGCGGAGTTGTCCGCTACGATGAAATACTCCATGAATATGAACTTTTCCGCCTTCTCCAGATCGGCCTTCATGGCCTCCAGGGTCTCGGCGCCGTCGCCGAAGTATTTCGCGGCGGTGTTTTCGTAGACGGGCCAGTTTTCATGGACGGAAAGGTAGCGGAACTGGTTGGCATCCGCCGGGCCCCGCTGCTCCAGGCGCTTCATGGTGTCCGGGTTCTGGGGCAGATTCTTCTTCAGCTTCTCCCGGATTCTGCGGATGCGCTCACCCGCTCTTCCCGGGTCTCCGGCGATATCAAATAGCAGGAACAGGCTCAGGCCCATGACCGGCAGCGCCAGAATCAGCATAATCCAGGGCATTTTCATGGCCGTGGAGGTGTGCTTGCCGGACAGGCGGAGCACCACGATTACGCTCAGAACGGTGGTAAACAGATTGATCCACGTGGAGTATGCGTTCAGCTCCATCACCAGTACAATCAGCCAGGCAACCTGAAAAAGGATGGCGAGACCGACAAAGCAGAGCCGTGAAATGCTGTTGCGTTTTCGTTTGTGTTTCGTTGCCATATGGTCTCTCCTTTCCAAAAGGCAAAACAGCCGCCGGCGGCTGTTTCACGCGTCCCCGTCCGGGTGCTCCTGCTGCTCCAGCTCCTGATACAGCTCGTCCACCTGCTCCTCATTTTTCTTCGCCACGTCGATACCTTCGGTGCTCTCCTTGGTAAAGATGATCCGAAGGGTCAGAATAATCAGCTTGATATCCAGCAGCGGGGAGTAATTTTCAATATACATCATATCCAGCCGCAGCTTATCATAGGCGCTGGTATTGTATTTACCGTAAATCTGGGCATAGCCGGTAAGTCCGCCCCGCACCTTCAGCCGATAGGCAAACTCCGGAATGTCCTTTGATATCTCGTCGGCCAGGCACTTCCGCTCCGGACGGGGGCCGACGATGCTCATGTCGCCCTTCAGGATGTTCAGCAGCTGGGGCAGCTCGTCCAGTCGCATGGCCCGGATGACCTTCCCTACCTTGGTTATCCTGGGATCGTCTTCCGATGCCAGAACCGCGCCGGCGTACTTCTCCGCGTCCACAATCATACTGCGGAATTTCAGGATTTCAAATTCCCTTCCGCCCCGGGTCAGCCGTTTCTGCCGGTAAAAAACGGGGCCGCCGTCTTCCAGCTTGATGGCCAGGGCCACCACCGCCATGATGGGTGCCGCGGGAATCATGGCAATGCCGCACAGCACCAGATCCATGGTCCGTTTGATGACCCGCTGCATGGGGCTCAGGCCGGTACTCTTCACCATCAGAAGCGGCGTATCAAAAAGGGTGTTGTTCTTCGCGCCCCGGAGCATGATGTCCGTGAGCTTGGGCGCGACATAGGTGCGGATGCGGTAGCGGTAGCAGTATTTCAGGATGTCGTTGCGCATCTGCGCGGGGATGTCCGTGAGGATGACCGCATCGTGCTTCCGTGCCTCCTGGCACACAGCCTCCAGCCCCTCATCAATGGAAATCAGCTTGCTGATGTTGTACTTGTCCCGGCGGGAGTCCATCTTGATTTTCAGGCCGATGCCCCGTTTGGTGCCAAACACCAGCAGCATGTCATGGGGGACATACATCTTATAATACAGCTCTGTGTAAACAAACACCAGAAGCCAGGCCGCCAGGATCTCCGCCAGAAACAGCAGCAGCACCGGCACAGCCGAAATCATGGCGTTGGCAATCAGGCACAGCTGGAAGTAGGTAATCAGATTCACCACAAACAGAGAGATAATCTGTCCGATCATCAGATCCGCCATATGGAGCTCTCCGAACAGGGTGCAGTCCGAGTTCAGGAAAAAGACATACAGCAGCACGGCATAGATACCCATCAGCACATACTTGCCCTTATAAGCGAAATAGGCAAGATCATATCCCTTTCGGAAAGCGGCATAATACAGCAGGGTCATAACCACAACTTCCAGCAGCGTTTCCGCCGCACGGACAAGCCCTTTTGTATCCTCATAGGCGCCGCGGCTCAGTTTTTTCATCTCTGTCTGACACGTCCTTTGTTCCAAAAATCACGGAATTCCGGGAAAATAACCCTACGTATCATATCACACTTGGAAAAAGAAAGCAAGGGTCTGTTGTGATGGGCGCCGGCCGCTTTTTCTTCCGGAAAACGGTGCATTTTCCCTCTTTACAAATCCCGGAATATCTGCTATAATACCCCCAGTTTCTGGCCCGGTGGTGCAGTCGGTTAGCACGCCAGCCTGTCACGCTGGAGGTCGACGGTTCGAGTCCGTTCCGGGTCGCCAGAAAAAGCCATCGGCTTATGCCGGTGGCTTTTTGTAATGTGCCTATCGGGATAACTCAGCAAATCGGTAAATTCCAGCTTGACGAAGAAAATGCAAAATGCCGAATGAAGGTGTCCGCTCCGCGGACAAATTTTGAAATTATTTCCGAAGGAAATACCGCAATTTAAAATTCTGCATTCCGCATTCCGACGCCTGCCAGATAAGCTGTTTTTTATCCTAACAGTCGAGTTAAGCCGATACGCACATTTCATCATAACATAGTTTTTCCGGATTTTCACATTGTCCAAATTTTCAGACTCCATTTTCACGCAATAAAGCACAAAAAAGCTGCCGCGCCAAAACGCCGCGGCAGCTTTTTCATTGCGTCAGATCGTCTCAATTTTGATGGTGTTGGTATTCCCGTGCTGTCCCGTGATGGGGCCGCCGGTGAGCAGGATATTGTCGCCGGGCTGCAGGCCGAAGGCGTCCACGGCGGCCTTCTTGGCGTAGTAGAACATCACGTCCATGGTGGGGAATTCGTCCGCCATCACCGGGGTCACGCCCCAGCTCATGGAGAGCCTGCGCCAGATTTTCCGGTCGGTGGTCATACCGATGATGTCCACAGGCGTACGGAAGCGGCTGACCAGCATGGCAGTCTTTCCGGAAACGGAGCAGACCACAATGGCCTTGGCGTTTACGTCGATGGCCATGGAGCACACAGCGTGGGACAGGCAGTCCAGATTGTTCTTGCCGTTGTATTCCGTCTTGAGGAAGCGCTCTTTGTAGCTGGTGTGCTGCTCGGTGTACTCGGCAATCTGGGCCATGGCCTTGACCGCCTCCACAGGGTACTGGCCGGCAGCGGATTCGCCGGAGAGCATGACGCAGGAGGTGCCGTCGTAGACGGCGTTTGCCACGTCGGAAATCTCCGCCCGGGTGGGACGGGGGTTCTGAATCATGGATTCCAGCATTTCCGTGGCGGTGATAACCCGCTTGCCCAGCATCCGGCACATCCGGGTCAGCTTTTTCTGGACGGAGGGCACCTCCACATAGGGAATCTCCACGCCCAGATCGCCCCGGGCGATCATGATGCCGCCGCAGACGGAGCAGATTTCCTCCACATTGTCCACGCCGGAGCGGTTCTCGATCTTCGCCACGATTTCAATGTCGCTGCCGCCGTTCTCGTCCAGCAGCTTCTGAATGTCCAGAACGTCTTGCTTGGTGGAGACAAAGGACGCGGCAATGAAATCCACACCGTGGGAAATGCCGAAGAGAATATCCGATTTGTCCTGCTCGGACAGGTAAGGCCCGGACATGACCTTGTTGGGGAAGGACATGCTCTTGCGGTTGCTTAAAGTTCCGCCCACCAGGCACTTACAGTGAATCTCGCTGCCCTCAATGTTCTGAACCTCAAACTGAACCATGCCGTTGTTCACGGTGACGGTGTCGCCGGGCTTTAAGTCCTTGTTGAGGTTCTTGTAGTTGACGCTGACCCGGGTTTCGTCCCCTTCCACGTCCTCCGTGGTAAAGGTAAAGTCGTCCCCCGCCTTCAGCTCCACCTTGCCGTCGGCAAAGGTTTTGATCCGGTACTCCGGGCCTTTGGTGTCCAGCATGATGGCGATGGGCAGTCCCAACTTCTGACGCACCCGCTTAATCAGCTCGATCTTCCGCTCATGCTCGGGATAGGTGCCGTGGGAAAAGTTCAGCCGGGCCACGTTCATGCCGGCGAGGCACATTTGGGTCAGAGTCTCCTCATTTTCGCTGGCGGGGCCGATGGTGCAGATAATTTTTGTCTTTCGCATGAATATTCCTCCTGTAAACCGTATTCTCATCTTTTGTTTTATTCTACCATACTCGTTTTTCTCCGTCAATGCAAAATCCGGCAAAGGTCAGAACTTCAGTTCCACATGGTAGTGCCGCAGCCAGAAATCGATCTGGCACAGGTACGCCATAATCTGGGGCCGGCGCATCAGCTGTCCGTACCAGGGCCACGGGCTTTGGCTTTGCAGCAGCCTTTTGACCGCGTCGGCCGAAACCAGCTGCCACAGCGGCGCGGCAGGGTTATCCAGGATGGTTTGCAGCCGCAACTCCACAAGGCGCTCATACCGGGGGTCAAAGGTCTTGGGATAGGGGCTTTTCTTCCGGAGCCGTACCGCATCCGGAAGCAGTCCCGTCACCGCCTGACGCAGTAACCCCTTCTCCTGTCCCTGATAATCCTTGTATTCCCAGGGCACGCCGTAGAGATACTCCGCGATCCGGTAATCGCAGAAGGGCACCCGGACTTCCAGGGAGTGGTACATACTCATCCGGTCCTTCCTGTCCAGCAGTGTCTGCATGAACCAGCGGAAATTCAGATTCACCATCTGCTTCATCCGCCGCTCCTGCTCCGAGGTACCCGGCAGAATATCGCTCTCCCGACAGGTTTGGTTGTAGGCGTCCATGACAAAGGCCTCCCGGTCGAGCTTAACCGCTTTCGTCAGGAGCCCCCCACGGTCCTGGGTGTTCTGCGCCCAGGGAAAGCCCTCCCGGGCCCGCACCTCCGGGTCGCGGTACCAGGGATAGCCCCCGAAAATCTCATCCGCGCATTCCCCGGAAAGGGCAACCTTCACATCCTCACGGATTTCCTTGCAGAAGGCCAAAAGGGAAAAGTCCACGTCCGCCATTCCCGGCAGATCCCGGGCGATGGTAGCGTCCTCCAAAGCCTCCGACAAATCCTCCGGCGTCAGCACCGTCCAGCGGTGGTCGGTGTGCAGATCGTCCACCATCAGGCGGATATAGGCGCTGTCGGAATTGGGCTGAAATTTGCTGGCCCGGAAGTAGAGGTCGTTGTTTTCATAGTCTACCGAGAAGGTTTTCAGGCGCTCTCCCCTGCTCTCCATTTCCCCGGCGCAGATGGCAGTGATGATACTGGAGTCCAGTCCGCCGGAGAGAAACGTGCCGATGGGCACGTCGGACACCATCTGCCGCCGAATGGCGTCGGCGACAAGAAAACGCACATGCGCCACGGTGTCCTCAAAGGATTCCCGGTGCTCCCGGTCAAGGAGCTTCCAGTACCGCCAGAGCCGCAGTTCTCCGTCTGCAAAATAGCCGCAGCACCCCGGTTCCACCTCGAATATGTCCCGGAACACGCCGCTTCCCGGGAGCCGCCCCGGCCCCAAAAGAATCAACTGCGCCGCGCCGGTTTCGTCCAGCTCCGCCCGGACGGTGGGATAGGCGAGAATCGTCTTGATTTCCGAGGCGAACAGCAGCCCGCCCTGGTGGCGCTTGTAAAACAGGGGCTTTACCCCGATGCGGTCCCGGGCGAGAAACAGCCGCTGCCGGTGTTGCTCCCAGATGCCGAAGGCAAAAATGCCGTTCAGCTTTTCCACGCAGTCCGCCCCAAATTGGGCGTAGGCGTGGAGCAGCACCTCCGTATCGGAGTGGCCCAAAAAAGTATGCCCCAGGCTTATCAACTCCCGGCGCAGCTCCTCCGTGTTGTAAAGCTCCCCGTTGTAAACCAGCGTGTACGTCTCCCCTGCCCAGGTAAGCGTCATGGGCTGCCGTCCGCCTGCGGGGTCGATGATGGCAAGCCGCCCGTGAAGCAGGGTGCATTCCCCATCCCGGTATACCCCCTTGTCGTCCGGCCCCCGGTGGTACATGGTTGAAAGCATTTTGGCAAGGGTTTCCTCTGCCGCCGGTAGTCCCACCATTCCGCTGATCGCGCACATGTTCACCACATCCTTTCCATCCGGTTATTCTATGCATGATAAGGCCAAACATGTGCATAC
The DNA here is from genome assembly GCA_945836055.1 of uncultured Clostridia bacterium. Taxonomy (GTDB): domain Bacteria; phylum Bacillota; class Clostridia; order Oscillospirales; family Oscillospiraceae; genus Faecousia. The sequence continues at coordinate 11,620 of CAMAKJ010000019.1, forward strand.
TAAATCCGGTGATGCAGCATGAAAAACAGCAAAGAAATCCTGTCCTCCGTTCTGAAAACCGCCCAAATGGGACAGCTGGGCATCCGCAGCGTCCTGGATACCAGTATGCGCCCCGGTCTGCGCAAGGCGCTGGAATCCCAGCTCCGGGAGTACGACTCTATCGAAACCGAGGCCCACTCCATCGCCACCCAGCGGGGCTGGGAGGTAGCGGAGCTGGACCCGGCGGTGCGGTTCATGACGGACATGATGACCCGGATGAAGCTGAACGGGCGGAACACCGACTCCAAGATTGCCGGCATGATGATTCAGGGCAACACCCGGGGGATGATTAAGGGTCTGAAAACCATCCACCAGTTCGGCGGTCAGGATGAGCAGATCAATATTCTGTCCCAGAAGCTGCTGGACTGCGAGACGGCCAATATCCGGCAGATGCAGGGATATTTGTAGGGGAGGTACTAGATAGGAGATACAAGATAGAAGATATTTGTTACGGAACATAATGCAATGTGAATATCGGCTTAACTCAGCAACCCGGAAAATTGGAATTTGCAGAGGTGAAAATCAAGGAAATTTCTGAGATTGCAGAGTGGAGAGTGAAGAGTGAAGATGCGCAAAAAGGGGCATTGTCAAGAAATGCAACCGCTTATTTCCGTAATCTGTTGCACAGATTCTTGTTTGCCTCCATCTCCACTCTACACTCTTCAATCATCACTCTCTCCTGAATCGGGCAGCTGAGCAAAACCGATAAGCTCTTAACGCACAATTCTGCGGTGAAGGCATCCCTATATCTCGTATCTCCTATCTCCTATCTCGTATCTTCTAACTCGCATCTCTCGCATCTTTTCCCTCCTCTGCCGCACCTTGCGGGGGTGAAAAGCATACCCTGATGAAAGAAAGGAGGGATCCTGTTTGTCAGCTACAGGATACATACAGGTACGCGCCTACGCCAGCACCGCCCGGTTCCCCTTGGAAAACGTGGCCATCACCGTCACCGCAACCGACGGCACCGCCATTGCCATGCGTCTGACCGACCGGAACGGTTTGATTACCCCAATCGAGGTTCCCGTTCCGGACAAAGCGGAAAGTCAGGAGCCGGAACCTGGGGAAAAGCCCTTCACGGCAGTGAACCTCTACGCCCGTCTGAAGGGCTACGAGCAGATCGAAGCGGAGAATCTCCAGGTATTCGCCGACACCACCACAAATCAGGATTTGGAGATGATCCCCCTGTCGGAGCTTCCGGGTCAGTGGGATCAGGCGGAAATATTCAACACGCCTCCCCAGAATCTGTAGGAGGTGAACCATGCCTGAAATTCTGCCCTATATTCCCCAGCGCATTACGGTACATCTGGGCCCGCCCGGCTCCAGCGCCGAAAATGTCACCGTGAGCTTCGTGGACTATGTGAAAAATGTAGCCTCCAGCGAAATCTATCCCACCTGGGAGGAAGCCGCCCTTCGGGCCAACATCCTCGCCATCGTCTCCTTTGCCCTGAACCGGGTGTACACCGAGTTCTACCGCAGCCGGGGCTATGATTTTGACATCACCAGTTCCACCGCCTACGACCAGTTTTTCGTCAATGGCCGGAGCTTCTTCACCAACGTTTCCCGGCTGGTGGATGACCTTTTCGACGATTATCTCCGCCGTCCCGGCTTTGTGGAGCCTCTGGCGGCAAAATTCTGCAACGGCACCACCGTCACCTGCGAGGGCTTGAGCCAGTGGGGCAGCCAGAATCTGGCCCGCCAGGGCTACAACACCGTCCAGATTCTGCGCAGCTACTACGGCAATGTGGAAATCGTAACCGACGCCCCCATGCAGGGCATCACCTCTTCCTACCCCGGCTACCCCCTGCGCCGGGGCATCTCCGGCCCCAGTGTGGTCATCGTCCAGGTGGAGCTGAACCGGATTTCCCAGAATTACCCGGCCATTCCCAAAATTTCTCAGGTGGACGGTATTTTCGGCGCACAGACCGAGGCCGCCGTTCGGAAATTCCAGGAAATTGCCAATCTGGCCGTAGACGGCGTGGTCGGGCGGGAAACCTGGTACGCTCTGGTGCGCTATTACATCGCCGTGACCAACATGGCGGAGCTGCGCAGTCAGGGGCAGCGGTTCTACACCATCTCCTGGGCCACCACCAACCCCATCGAGCAGGGCGACCGGGGTGTGAAGGTGGAGCATCTGCAGTACATGCTCAGCGTGCTTTACGCCTACATTCCGGGAATCCCCCCGGTCACCGTAGACGGCGTCTTCGGCCCCGCCACGCGGGACGCCGTGATTGCCGCCCAGCGGCGGTTCGGCCTGCCCCAGACCGGCATCGTGGATTTTGACACATGGGATGAAATCTACGACCAGTTCTCCGGCATCGAAGCCACCAGCTGGCACGACCCGGAAAACTTCCCCTACACCTCCGCCATTATCACCGGCACCGCTCCCAGAAACCGGTATTCCAGAACCACCACCCTGACCCAATTCCCGGGAAATTCCTTAAGCACCGGGAACCAGGACCCTGTAAGACAGGAGGCACCACGATGAGACCCTTATCTTCCTTTGTCGGTCAGCCCATTCGCAGCCTGCAAACCATGCTCCGGGTGATTGCGGAGGATGACCCCACCCATATGCGCATCGTCCCCGACGGCATCTACGGCCCGGAGACCACCGCCGCCGTTTCCACCTTCCAGCGCAAGCACGGCCTGCCGGTGACCGGTGTCACCAACCAGGAAACCTGGGAAACCATCGTGGCGGCCTACACCCCGGCCCTCGTCCGCCTGGACGCCGCTCAGCCGGTGGACATCATTCTCAATCCCGGTCAGATTATCCGGAAGGGAGAAAAAAGTCCCTATCTGTATCTGGTGCAGGCCATGCTGGCGGTGCTCTCCGATGTCTACAAAAGCGTCGCCGAACCAACCCACTCCGGCATTCTGGACGAACCCACGGCGGATTCCCTGTCCACCTTCCAGATTCTCAGCGGCCTGCCCATGACCGGGACGCTGGATAAGCACACCTGGAAGCATCTTGCCCTGCAATACCCCCTGGCAGCAAATCTCAATAATCTCCCCCGGTAAACATTTCATGAACTTTTTTCCCCAATTGTGATAAATACTTGATTCAGCTCAAAATTCTGGCTATAATAGGTAAAATATACGCCGATCCATTCGCTGCGGAGGAATTGCCCATGAACCTGGAACGCTGGAAAAAAGAAATCTTCACCATCCCGAACCTGCTGAGTCTGTTTCGTCTAGCGCTGCTGCCTGTGTATGTTTACATCTATCTGAACGCCACCCAGACCTACCAATACGTCGCGGCCGGGGCCATTATGGCGGTGTCCTGCCTCACGGACATGATCGACGGAAAAATTGCCCGGCGCTTCAACATGATTTCCACTCTGGGCAAAATTTTGGACCCTGTGGCGGATAAAATCACCCAGTTTACCCTGACGGTATGCCTGTCCCTGAAGCACACCCAGCTGCTGCCGGTTCTGGCGCTGTTCGTAATCAAAGAGCTGTTCCAGGCCGTTGTGGGACTGGTTCATCTGCGAAAGGGAAAAATGCTGCCCGGCGCTCTGATGGCGGGCAAGGTGTGCACCACGGTACTGTTCGTCAGTCTCATCGCCCTGGTGCTGTTCCCCAACGTCAGCCCTGCCGTTGTTAACGCCATCGCACTTGTGGACACCTGTTTCCTGGTGATCTCCTTTATCAGCTACATCCTGGCCTATTTCGGAAAAAACGTGAAGGTCCAGGATCTGGAAAGCAAATAATCCATCCGTAAAACGATCGGCGCCGCCCTTTGGGGCGGCGCCGAAATTATACCTTTTTCTGCATCTCAATACTGCGGATGGTGAAGCCGCACTTTTCGTAAAAAGCAACGGCGGCATCGTTCTGGGGATACACTCCCAGCTGCAAATCCGTGCAGCCGAAGGCTCTTGCCAGAGCGTGGATGTCTGCCATCATTTCCGTGCCGATGCCCTGATTGCGAAGACTTTCCTCCACGGCAATTTCGTCGATACACATGACCTTCCGTTTCACCATGCCGGGCCAGTCATAGCTGCGCAGCTTCACGCTGACGTAACCCACAATCACGCCCCCCAGCCGGGCAACGTACAGCGACCGCTCCCGCACCGCCTCCCGGAAGCGCTCCTCGGGGTACAGCGCCTCCGGCATCTCGTAGATATCCGGCCGCCACGCAACATGCATGGCGTGCACCTGACGGGCGAGGTTGTCTACCGCCTCCCGGTCGGCTTCCACCGCCAGCTCCAGCATCAGCTCAGCACCGCCTTGTGGAAAACCTTCTTGCCCTTGCGGATTTTTACGCCGTTTTTCAGCATCTCCTCCGTAACGACAAAGGTGGCAGCGGGCACCTTCTCGTCGTCCACAAACACGCCGCCCTGCTCCACCAGCCGCCGGGCTTCCTTGTTGGAGGACGCCAGGCCGCAGGCCACCATCAGGTTCAGAATGCCGATCTTGCCCTCCGTCAGCTTCTCGGGGGCAATGGTGGTGGTGGGCATGTTGGCGTCGTCGCCGCCGCCCACAAACAGCGCCTTGGCGGCAGCCTGGGCATTCATTGCCTCTTCCTCACCGTGCACCATCTTGGTCAGCTCAAAGGCCAGAATCTCCTTGGCCTCGTTGAGCTTAGCATCCTTCCACGTATCCATCTCATTGATCTGCTCCAGGGGCAGGAAGGTCAGCATCCGGATGCACTTCATCACGTCGGCATCGTCCACGTTCCGCCAGTACTGGTAGAATTCAAAGGGTGTGGTCTTGTTGGGGTCCAGCCAGACGGCGTTGCCGGCGGTCTTGCCCATCTTCTTGCCCTGGGAATCGGTGAGCAGGGTGATGGTCATGCAGTGGGCGTCCTTGCCCAGCTTTTTGCGGATCAGCTCCGTGCCGCCCAGCATGTTGCTCCACTGGTCGTTGCCGCCGAACTGCATGTTGCAGCCGTAGTGCTGGAACAGGTAGTAGAAATCGTAGGACTGCATAATCATGTAGTTGAATTCCAGGAAGGACAGCCCCTTCTCCATACGCTGACGGTAGCATTCCGCCCGGAGCATATTGTTCACGGAGAAGCAGGCGCCCACCTCCCGCAGCAGCTCCA
>CAMAKJ010000020.1 GCA_945836055.1 uncultured Clostridia bacterium
GCGGTAAATTGAAATTTGGTGTAATTCCTCCGTAGGGCGGGGTCATGACCCCGCCCTACGAAACAGGTGCCCGATAAACTGCAATTTGCCGGTTTGCTGCGTTAAGCCGATATGCACAATAAGTATTTTGCCGGAAACGGGAATTGCCCTTGACAGGCTTGTCGGAACGTGTTATCCTAATAATACATAGTTCAAAAATGAACTAATAAAAAGGGGGACGGATATGCAGTTCAGCTTTTTTGAAACGGCTCTGCGGGCGCAGAAAAGCTACAGCCGCCTCATGGAGCCGGTGTGCCGGAAGTGGAATCTGACCCACAACGAGCTGGCTGTTTTGCTGTTCCTCGCCAACAACCCAAGCCAGGATCGGGCGGTGGATATTGTCCGGGGGCGGGGGATGTCCAAGGGGCATGTATCCATGTCCCTGGGGAGTCTGGAAGCCCGGGGCCTGGTCGCCCGGCGGGAGGACGATGAGGACCGCCGTATTGTCCGCCTCACGCTCACCGGCGCGGCTTCCCCCATCGCCGCGGAGGGGCAGGCGGTTCAGCGGGACTTTGTCGCCCGCATCCACAAGGGGGTCACGCCGGAGGAAATCCGGGTCATGTGGTCGGTCACCCAAAAGATCGGGGAGAACGTCCTGACGCTGGAGCAGGAGCTGTAACCCTTCCCGAAGGGCCCGGGCGCGGCTGTGCCAATCCGGTAAGCAATCCGACACGCAGAGAGGAGACGTTTTATGGCAAACGGAACAAATCAGGATATGGGAACCGGCAGCATCAAGAAATTGATGGTGCAGATGGCGGTTCCCGCAGTGGTGGGGCAGGTGATCAACCTGCTTTACAATGTGGTTGACCGCATTTATATCGGGCATATTCCGGAAATCGGCGGCGCGGCGCTGACCGGCGTGGGGCTGTTTACCCCCATTTTGATGCTGATTACCGCCTTTGCCATGCTGGCAGGCGCCGGCGGCGCGCCGCGTGCCGCCATTGCCATGGGCGAGCAGGACAAGGACACCGCCGAGAAAATCGTGGCAAACTGCTTTACCGTGCTGCTGCTTCTGGCGGTGGTGCTCACGGCGGTGTTCTATGTGACCATCCCCCAGCTGGTTCGCCTCTTCGGCGGCAGCGACGCAACGCTGCCCTATGCCGTTCAGTACGGCAGAATCTACATTCTGGGCAGCGTGTTTGTGCTGACTGTGATGGGCATGAACCCCTTCATCACCACCCAGGGCTTTGCAAGGATCAGTATGCTCACCACCGTCATCGGCGCGGTGATCAACATCGTCCTTGACCCCATCTTCATCTTTGTTTTCCGCATGGGCGTCGCCGGCGCGGCCACGGCCACCGTTCTGAGCCAGGCGGTCAGCGCAGTGTGGATTCTCAAGTTCCTCATGGGGAAAAAGACCATCCTGCGCTTAAAATCCCGGAATATGCGGCTGGAACGGAGGATTATTCTGCCCTGCCTGGCGCTGGGCATTTCCAGCTTTGTCATGGTCTCCACGGAGAGCATTCTGTCCATCAGCTTTACCTCGTCCCTGTCCCGGTACGGCGGCGACGTGGCGGTGGGCGCCATGACGGTTCTGACCTCCATCAACCAGCTGGTGACCATGCCCCTGCAGGGCATCTGCCAGGGCGGTCAGCCGCTGATCAGCTTCAACTACGGCGCGAAGAAGTTCGACCGGGTGAAGGAGGCCTTCGGCTGCCAGTTCTGCGTCTGCGTGGCGTATACCATGGTGTTCTGGCTGCTTCTGCTGCTGTTCCCCGGCGTGTTCGCGGGAATTTTCACCAACAACGCGGCTCTGGTGGAGTACACCGCCTGGGCGATCCGGATTTTCCTGGCGGGGGCGTTCTCCGTTGGTTTCCAGATCAGCTGCCAGCAGGCGTTTATGGCTCTGGGACAGGCGAAGATGAGCCTGATTATGGCCTGCCTGCGAAAGCTGGTTCTGCTGATTCCCCTGATTTTCATTCTGCCGAATTTCTTCGCGGACAAGGCCTTCGCGGTGTTCCTGGCGGAGCCGGTCTCCGACATTCTGGCCGCCGTGGTAACCACCGCCACCTTCTTCACCTTCTTCCACAAGCTGCTGAAAGGCGGGGATGCGGCCAGTGGCCGCTGACAATGCGTAACCAACCTGGTGTATCGTCGTTACACCATTGGGTACTGCTCGGTTCGTTACGGAGTACCAAAGGCTTCCCCTGGGTGCGAGTCAATGGATTCGCATCGAAGGGGAAGCCTTGCCTGACCGGCAGTTAAGAAAGAATTACGCCTTTCTTAAACCATTCTGAAAGGACAGCAGAGGAAAAAACTGGTATGATAATGCCGGTATTTTTACTGGGAGGTTATCCGATGCTGCTGTTTTATGTTTTGTTTCTGCTGCCCATCGTCGCCGCTGTCAGCGCCCTGCTCTACGTACCCTTCGCAATCCGCACCCGGCGGCGGTTGGGGAATAAAGGGGCCTTGTATCATCTGGCCCGGTTCGCTCTGGTCGGCTGCGTGCTGTCGCTGGTTTATCTGACGCTGCTGTGGTACTTTCCGGATATCACCTTTCACCCGGCGCACCATTTCCTGAACCTCCGGCCCTTCATCTGGGTGACCCAGTGCTACGACATGGGCTTCCGACGGATGATCCGCCAGCTGCTTCTCAATATCGCGATGTTCATCCCCCTGGGCTTTCTGCTACCGGTTACGGCGGAAAAGGCCAGAAAGGGCTGGGTTACCGTCTCCATCGTGCTGCTGTCCACCCTGGCCATCGAAACACTGCAGTTTTTTCTGGGGCGCAGCGCGGACATTGACGACGTGATTATGAACACCCTGGGCGGAGTGATCGGCTATGGCGTGTTCCGGCTGGCAAACCGGGCATTTCGCGGGCAGGCCTGGTGGGAACAAATGCTGGGCTGACAAAAGAAACGGGCTTCCGAAGCTGCCGGAAGCCCGTTTCATTATGCTTTTCTTTGGGTGGTTTCCCCCAGAGCTCTCGTCAGCAGGGCCAGAGCCACGATGAAAATCAGGCACACGCTCATCACGCTGTAGGAAAATACCGCCAGGTCGCCGTGGCGCTGGACGTAGTATTCCATAAAGCCCGCGCCCCCCAGCAGCGCCGCCATGGCCAGCCACAGCAGCACATACCAGAACCGGAACCCCCGGGCCTTGACCATCCGCACAGAGAATATCACAATGGCCAGCACCAGCGCCACCGCGCCCAGCACCTGCACAATGCTGACGAAGCCGTTGCTCCGGAAAAACAGCTTGTCGTACCGGGTGCTGTCCAGCACGATCTGAGACGCGCCGTAGATCAGCAGAAAAATGAGCGCCGCGTCACCGTCCCGGCGTTTTTTCCGGGAGAAGAACACCAGCAAAGCGATAAACAGCACCAGGGCCACCATCGCCTGAAACAGGAAGGTCGCCAGCCGGTATTCCGTGGCTCCGGAAACCGCGTTGGTTACGGGATAGACCCAGGGCAGGGACTTGGCAGACTGGACAATCTGTCCCCGATCCGAGGCATTGAAGAAGGAGGCCAGCCGCCCCACGGCGATTCCGGCGCACCCCGCCACCGCCATGCAGTCCAGCATCCGGGGTAAATTGTCGTGAAAGTGGAGAAGCCTGGTCAGCGCCGCCGCCAGAATGCATCCGGCAAACACGCCCAGCAGGGCGTAGCCGCCGGGAGAGAAGGGTACCATGGCTTCGGAGAATCCGTCATAGCTGTCGGCGCGGCAGTACCAGTGCACCAGCCGGGCCAGGACGAGGGACAGCGCCAGCGCCAGCGGTATCACGCCGAAGGCCGCCACCGCGTTGCCCTCCTTTCCCAGATACAGCGAGAGAAAGAAGCAAACAGCGGTCAGCGCCGCCAGGGTCAGCACAATGGCGCTCCAGTAATACACAGTCTCTCCCGCGAAAAAGGCAATTTTCTCCATTGTTTCAGCCTCCTTCCGGCACCGCCGTGGCAAAATAGATAATGTCGCTGATTTTCCGCTGCTGGCCGTAAACCGGGCGGTTGATGAGCTGATTGCCCATGACGATGGCGGCGGTCTGTCCGCCGTCCAGGCAGTAGGCCATACGGCAGCCGGTAGCGGCGACGTTGCCCGCAAACATCTTCACGGTGGGGATGTTCTGCCAGGGGCCTTCCGTGTTGGCCGTGACCACGATGTAGTGCAGCTCTCCCATCTGGCACAGCGCCGCCCGGGCGTAGCCCTCGGTGATTTCGCCAACGCCGTACCAGGTGTGCTCCACCAACTCATAGTTGTCAATCAGCACCGGGCCGAAGGCCAGGCTGAAGCGAATGTCGTTTTCCTCCACGTAGGCCTTCGCGGCCTCGGTGGTGAGGATGTCGCCGCCGTAGGTAAAGTGCATGTCGCCGTTTCCGTCTATGTAGCAGGTTTCGGCGTAGGTGCCCTCAACCCGGCGCACCCGGCTCTCATAGACGCTGATGCCGAAATTCCGGAAGCGGTAAAAATCTCCCGAGGACGCTACCACCGCGTTGACGCTGTCCGCCATTTCGGTGGTGTAAAACTGCATTTCCGAGCCGTACTCGCCCCCCGCCAGGTGACGGCGGAACTGGGACGGGTGGTTGATCTTCACCTCGGAGAAGGTATAAACCGAGCCGTCGTGAACCTCCTTCCAGGTGATGGCAAAAATGGTGTCATCCAGATAGTAATTCACCACGCTGCCGGCAAACAGCTCCTTGTCCGTGGAAAAATACAGCGGCTGTCCGTCCAACATGTATTCCGCCTCGTCCAGAAGCCACTGCAGGGTGGAAGGATCGTCGGTCTGGCCGTAGCACTCGGGATTCGGCTCCGGGGCTACCTGGACGTCCGCCGGGATTTCGTAGATAACCTTCTCCCGAACCGGCGTTTCCGTCACTTCCGGAACGGTCTCCTGCACGGAGGCGGAGGAAAGCGCTTCCCGGGCGCTGTCCAGCTGCCCGGACACGAAGCCGTCAAACTGCTGCAAAATGGCCTGATCCGCCGTCTGGTTCAGCACCGCCGCCTTGGAACGGCCCATGGATTGCACCATTCTTCCCAGCAGCAGAACCGTCAGCGCCAGTGCCACCGGCACCACGATCACCCCCAGCAGGGTGAAGAACGGGCTGACCCGGGTCTGCTTCCTGGAATATTTTCCTTTATACGCCATGTCCGTCCTCCTTAGGCCACGCCGGAGATGATCTGCAGCAGCGCCTGATCCGGCACCACCCACCATGCGCCGTCCCGGTAAATCAGGTTCAGCGTCACATCCCGGGTGACGGTTTCGGCGCTTTCATCCAGCGCCTGCCGCGCCGCTTCCAGAAGGGCCTGATTGACCAGCTCCTCCCGGTCCGCGTTTTGTCCGTCATCCGATTCTTCCGGATCCTCCTCAGCCTTTGTCTGCACCTCCAGCAGCGCCTCGGCGCGCTGGGGCAGGGATTGGATCACCTTCGCCACATCCAGCGCCGTGACGGTGGCTTTCCGGGTAAGGCCGGCATCCGTTACGGAGCACACGCCGGTAAATTCATAGGAAAGGCTGTCCGTGAAGGCGTCCCAGAGCAGGCGGCTCACCTCGTCCTCCGGTTCCCCGGCCCCCAGATCCGGCTGGCCGTACATGCAGCTTCCGGCGGTGTCGTAATCGCCGGCGCAAAGGGCGTCCATCATGCGCTGGGCCTGGGCGGAGGCCGCCTCCGGGGATTCCAGCATCCGCGGCTGGGCATTCCGGGACATCAGGCACAGCATCACCGTGCCCGTCATCAGCAGCACACCCAGCACCCCAAACACGCCGGAAAAAAACTTGGACATCTTCATACGTACACCTCTGCTCTTCCGTTTACCGCATATTATACAATTCTTTGGGGAACTTGTCAATTTTGCGGGATGCCTTTTCTTGCTTTTCCCCTGGGAATATTGTATACTTTTGGGAAAGGAGGCGGCGACATGTTTTTGAGCATTATTGTTCCCGTGTACAACGCGGAGCGCTATCTTCCGGAATGCCTTGGTTCCCTGCTTCGGCAGGACATTCCCAGGGAGGACTATGAAATTCTCTGCGTCAACGACGGCTCCCGGGACGGCAGCTTGGAGATTCTGCGCCGGTTTGCCCGGGAAGCCGGCAACGTGACCGTCATCGACAAGGAAAACGGCGGCGTTACCACCGCCCGCAACGCAGGCCTGGCCGCCGCCAGAGGAGACTATATCTGGTTCGTGGACGCCGACGATTTTCTGAAGGAAAACATTCTGGGCGCGCTCCGGCAAAAGATCCGGGAGGAGGACTGCGACCGGCTGATTGTGGGCGGATACCAGTTTGAGGATACCTGGACGGAACGGGAGCAGGCATTGTCCGATCAGGGGCAGCTTCCCGACAACGTTCCCTGGTACGACGCGGTGGTATGGCGCAGCCTGCTTCGCCGGAATTTTCTGAAGGAGCACGATTTAACCTTCCGCTATCCCGGTCTGACCCACGGCGAGGACGGGCTTTTCATGTACGAATGCGGCCTGTACGCGCCCAAAACCGCCCGGATTCCCCAGGCACTGTACTTTTACCGGGTTCATTCCGGCTCCGCGGAGACGAATTTTACCGCCCCGAATCAGCGAAAAAAGCTGGATTCCTACCTGCGGATTCTCGGGATTCTGCAAAATTACTACCAAAACGGTCAAAAAAACGCCGTAACCGCAGACAAGCTGACGACGTTTTTGTGGTTCGCCCTGTACATGACCGCCGCGCTTCCCAAGGCCGACGCCCGTCCTGTGCTGGAACAGCTGAAGGCCATGGGCCTGTTTCCCGGGAAACGGCTGCCGGAGTGCACTCTGACCCGATCCTACATGACAAGCCGAACGGATTTCATCGGCCGCGCCTACGACTTTCTCTGCCTCCACCTGCACACCCGCTGGGGGTACTGCCTCATGCGCGGGGTGATGTGGGTAAAACGGCGGTAGGTCGCCGCCGACAAGGCGTGCGGGGATGCCTCCGCGGGCATTGCGTGTACGCCTTGTCTGTATTCGTTACGCCATTGGGTACCGCTCGGTTCGCAACATAGTACCAAATTTGGCTTTGGCACGCAAAATCAGCGCCGGAATCCATTGGATTCCGGCGCTGCTGCGTCGATTCCGTTTTATCCGAAGAAGCCCGAGGGAAAACCGCCCATGCCCCGGCTTACAGACTGCTGGGTCGTCTGCTCGTTTGCCCGGGCGGACTGAATCTGTTCGCCCACGGTAAGGCTCAGCTCCACTGTCGTTCCCTGGCGGTACACCGTCAGCGTCAGCCCATCGCCCACGGCGGCGCTGCCCACCAGACTGACCAGATCGCTGCTGCCGGTGATTTCGGTGTCGTTCACCCGGGTAATCACATCGCCGGCCTGAAGTCCAGCCTCGGCGGCCGGGGAATTCTCCGCCACGGACTGCACCGCCGCACCGGCGGGAATGCCGTAGAGCTGGCTCTGCTTGTTCACATCGGACACGGAAACGCCGATGTAGGGCTTGGAAATGTAGCCGTTTTCAATGATGCTCTTCACAATGGGCAAAACATGGTTGATGGGGATGGCGAAGCCGATGTTATCAATGGAGGCGGAGGAGGAAGAGGAACTGGAGTATTTGGCGTTGGTAATGCCGATGACCTCGCCGTAGAGGTTAAACAGCGCGCCGCCGGAGTTGCCGGAGTTGATGGCGCAGTCCGTCTGGATGAGGTCCATGGTCACGGCGCTGGACAATGTAACCTCCCGATCCTTGGCGCTGACCAGGCCGGCGGTGAGGGAGAAGGTCAGCTCTCCCAGGGGGTTGCCGATGGCTACCACGCTGTCACCTACGTTTAGGTTGTCGGAATCCCCCAGAACCACAGGGGACAGTCCCTCGGCCTCCACCTTCAGCACGGCCACGTCGTTGCTTTCGTCGTATCCCACAAGCTCGGCGTCGTAGGTGGTGCCGTCATACAGGGCCACGGTGATGCTGTTGGAGCTTTCCACCACATGGTAGTTGGTCAGGATATAGCCGTCCTGGGTGAGGATGAATCCGGAGCCGGAGGCGGCGGAGGTGGTCTGGAAGCCCCAGTAGTTGGTGGTGATGGAGGTGGTGATGCCCACGGTGGAGTTGACGTTGGCCGCGTACACCTCAGCGGCGGTCATGAGCTTGCCGGTGTCCACGCTTACGGTGTCCAGCACGCTGTTTTCCCGGACGCCCTGAAGCATGGCTGTTTCATTCTTCCCGCTGACCGTGGAGCCTGGCTGCCGGTTTTCATACCAGATCACGCCGCCCGCGCCAAGGGCGCTGCCCAGCAGGGCGAATACCAGCGCCAGAGCGCAAAGGCGCAGGCCGGTGTGCTTTTTCTTTTTCGGCGGCTGGGGGTAACTGGGAATGTCGGTTTGATAGTAGGTTTCATAGGGTTCATTCATGGTACGCTGCTTCCTTTCGATTTCGTTTTCCCAAATCATAGCGCTGATTTCTGAAATGACGCTTAAATGTATGTAAAAGAACTGTGAATTTGTCGATTTTCAGCTTTGCTTCAGAATGGTTTGCTAGTATAATGACAATGTATGAACTGGGAGGAAGCTTCTATGAAAATTCTGGTTATTGAAGATGAAAAGCTGCTGGCGGATTCCCTGAAAGCCCTGCTGGAAGGCAAGGGCTTTGCGGTGGAGGTCGCCTACGACGGAGAAACCGGCGCGGAGTACGCCGAGCTGGGCATTTACGATTTGCTGATTCTGGACGTAATGATGCCCGGAATGGACGGCTACCAGGTGGCGCGGCAGGTGCGGGCCAAGCGCTGCACCACCTCGATTCTCATGCTGACGGCGAAATCCGCGGTGGAGGACCGGATCTGCGGCCTGAACGCCGGCGCGGACTACTACCTGACCAAGCCCTTCGACACCCGGGAACTGCTGGCCTGCATCAACGCCCTGCTGCGGCGGCAGGGCAAGCAGGTGGACGAGCTGGTGTTCGGCAACACGTCATTGGATCTGGACACCTGCACCCTCCTGGTCTGCGGCGGCAAAAGCGTGCGGCTGTCCGCCCGGGAATTCGACGTGATGCGGTTTTTGCTTCAGGCTCAGGACCGGATTCTCTCCAAGGAAATGATTCTCGCCCGGGTCTGGGGCTACGATTCCAACGCCGTGGAAAACCATGTGGAGGTCTACGTGGGCTTTTTACGAAAGAAGCTGAAGGCCATCGGCTCCAATGTGCGCATTGAGGCCGTGCGCCGCCTGGGCTACCGTTTGGAGGTGGAGCAGGCGTGATCAAACGTCTGAAACTCAAATTTATCTGTATCAACATGGTCATCGTCACCGCCATGCTGCTGGTGATTTTCGGCACGGTGCTGCACTTCACCCAGGCCAATCTGGCGCAGCAGAGTGAACGTATGATGCAGAGCGTTCTGGAAAACCGGGGGCATCCCCGCCCCGGGGAGCTGTCCGGGCAGGCCCAGCTGCCCTATTTTTACGTAAGCGTCAACAGCTTCGGCGAATTGTCCGCCACCTTCAGCGGGTATTACGATCTGACAGACACGGACGCCCTGCAGGAAATCATTTCCCTGACGCTGTCCGATCCGGCCCAGTCCGGCGTTCTGAAGGACTGCGGCCTGCGGTTTCTGAAACGCACCACCCCCTTTGGCCAGTCCATTGTTTTTGCCGACATGTCCAGCGAGCTTGCCACCATGGGCAGTCTGGTGAAAAACTGTGTGATCATCGGCATTGCCAGCTTCATTGCTTTTCTGGGACTGTCCTTCCTGCTGGCCAGATGGGCGGTAAAGCCGGTGGAAAGCGCCTGGAACCAGCAGCGGCAGTTCGTTTCCGACGCCTCCCACGAGCTGAAAACCCCGCTGACGGTGATTCTCACCAATGCCGAGCTGCTGCAGCAGGGCGGGTATGCCGAAGAGGACAGAGAAAAGTTTGTAAGCAGCATTCTCACCATGTCCCACCAGATGCGGGGGCTGGTGGAGAGCCTGCTGGAGCTGGCCCGGGTGGACAACGGGGGGCAGAATATGGTCTTTTCCCGCTTAAATTACAGCGAGCTGGTCACGGACGCCCTGCTGCCCTTCGAGCCTGTGTACTTTGAAAAGGGACTGCTGCTGGAAAGCGAGGTAGCGGAAGGGATTTTCGTAAAGGGCAGCGCCCAGCACTTAAAGCAGGTGCTGGATATCCTGCTGGACAACGCCTCCAAGTACGCCGCCCCCGATTCCACGGTTCAGGTCACGCTCCGCACCCAGGGCACTCATTGCCTGCTTTCCGCCGCCAACCCGGGCGAGGAGATATCCAAGGAGGATTTGAAGAACATCTTCAAGCGGTTTTACCGGGTGGACAAGGCCCGGAGCATGAACCACAGCTACGGCCTGGGCCTTGCCATCGCGGAGGGCATCATCCACCGCCACAACGGCAAAATCTGGGCGGAAAGCGGGGGTGGGATCAACACCTTTTTCGTTCAGCTTCCCCTGGCATAACCCCTGCCCGGCATGGCTCCGCCATGTCGGGCACATTTATTCACGGACGTGTAACATTTTTTTCAGACTTCCTTCAGCAGACAGCACTATAATGGTCGGAAATGGAGGATGCGGAGCCAAAGGCTTCCCCTTTGGGGAAGCCTTTGGCAGCATCCACCCCCAACACGCAGAATTGAGGAGGGCTTGCGTTGATTGAAGTAAACCACTTAACCAAGCGCTACGGCGGGCACACCGCCGTGGACGATCTGTCCTTTACCGTGGAAACGGGACAGATCTACGGGTTTCTCGGCCCCAACGGCGCGGGAAAATCCACCACCATGAACATCATGACCGGCTGCCTCGCCGCCACCTCCGGGCAGGTGAAAATCGACGGCTTCGACATCTTCGAGGATGCCGCCCAGGCCAAACGCCGCATCGGGTATCTCCCGGAGCAGCCGCCGCTGTATCTGGACAGGACGCCCAGGGAGTACCTGCGCTTCGTCGCCCGGGCCAAGGGCATTCCGGAGAAGGAAATTCCCGCCCAGCTGGAGCAGGTCATGATCCAGACCGGGACACTGGACGTGGCGAACCGGCTGATGAAGAACCTGTCCAAGGGCTACCGCCAGCGGGTAGGAATCGCCCAGGCGGTGCTGGGCAACCCGGAGATCATCATTCTGGACGAGCCTACCGTTGGCCTCGACCCCCGGCAGATTCTGGAAATCCGGGAGCTGATCCGCTCTCTTGGCAAAAACCACACCGTCATTCTCTCCAGCCACATTCTTTCCGAGGTGCAGCAGGTGTGCACAACCATCCTCATTCTGTCCAAGGGGAAGCTGGTGGCCTGCGACACACCGGAAAATCTGGAGCGGCTGTTTGCGGGAAAGAGCACCGTGGAGCTGACGGCAGAGGCCGGGGAAGAAGAGATTCCCGGCATTCTCGCGGGCGTCGGCCACATTGTAAACCGGACGGTCAAAAAACAGGATGACGGTGCCTGCGCCGTGACCCTGGAGCTGGACGCTCCCGCCGGAAACGACATCTGCCGGGACATCTTCTTTGCCTTCAGCAAGGCAAACAAGGCCATCGTCCGCATGACCGCCGGCAAGGCCAGCCTGGAGGACATTTTCCTGGAGCTGACCAATTCCGGAAAAGAGGAGGGAGCGCAATGAAAGCGGTATTCCGGCATGAGCTTTCCTCGTACTTTACCGGGGTAACGGGGTATGTGTTCGGGGCGTTTGTGCTGCTGTTCACCGGTATCTACACCATGGTGTACAACCTCCAGTCCGCCTCCGTGAATTTTGAATATGTGCTTGGCAGCATGAGCTTTGTGTTTCTCATCATCGTACCCATCGCCACCATGCGGATTCTGGCGGAGGAGCGGCGGCAGAAAACCGATCAGCTGCTGTACTCCCTGCCCATCACCATGACCCAGGTGGTGCTGGGGAAATTCGCCGCGCTGCTGGTGGTGTTTGCGGCGCCCCTGGACATCATCTGCCTGTATCCGCTGGTGCTGTCCGCCTTCGGCAACGTGTACCTGCCCGCGTCCTACAGCGCCATTGTGAGCTTTTTCTTCCTGGGCATGGCGCTGCTCTCCATCGGCATGTATATTTCTTCGGTGACGGAGAGCCAGGCGGTAGCGGCGGGACTGTGCTTCGTGGTGATGCTGGTCAATTACTTCCTGGGCGACCTGGCGGGCTTCGCCTCCTCCACGGCCTATTCCTCCCTGGCCGCCCTGGCGGTGACGACGATCGTGATCTGCATTGCCGTGTACTGGATGACGAAAAACAGCTTTGCTTCCCTGATTCTGGCGGCGGTGCTGGAGGCAGGGCTGATTGGATGGTATCTGGTGGATTCGGCCAAGTTTGAGGGGCTGTTCCCGGCCATCATTTCCAAGCTGAGCCTGTTTGAGCGGTTCTACACCATCGTCAACGGCGTGTTCGACGCAACCGCCATCGTATATTACCTGTCGATTACCGGATTCTTCCTGTTTCTGAGTGTGCAGTCCCTGGAGAAGCGGAGGTGGAGTGAATGAAAAAGCCCAATTTCAGCTGGAAAAAACTCGGCGCGTCCTTCTCCACCCGCTCCTTCAAAGCGGGGGGCTACAGCGTCGTGGTCACAGCCATTGTGCTGGCCATCGTCATTATGGTCAACGTTCTGGCCTCCGCCCTCCCCGCCTCCGCCACCAGATTCGACACCACCTCCAACCAGCTGTTCACCCTGTCCCAGCAGACGGAGCAGATCGTGTCCGGACTGGCCGACGACGTGACCATCTACTGGATCGTCCGGAGCGGCAAGGAGGAGGGCTATCTGGAAACGCTCCTTGGCCGCTACACCTCCCTCAGTGACCGCGTCCATGTGGTGAAGAAGGACCCGGACGTATTCCCAACCTTCACCCAGCAGTATACCGACAGCTTTACGGAAAACAGCCTCATCGTCCAGTCCGGCGAGCGGTTTCGGTATGTGGACTACAACGACATTTTCGTGCTGGACTACTACAGCTATTACTACTACGGAACCCAGAACTGGACCTTCCAGGGAGAAAGCGAGCTGACCAGCGCCATTGACTATGTGGTCAGCGAAAGACTGCCCAAGGTGTACCTGCTCACCGGTCACGGCGAAGAAAGCCTTTCCGATACCTTCACCTCCGCCCTCAAGGCGCAGAACATGGAGACGGCGGAGCTGTCCCTGCTGACCCTGGAAGCCGTGCCCGCCGACGCCAACTGTATCCTCATCCATGCCCCGCAAAGCGACATCTCCCTGGAGGAGCAGAGCAAGCTCCGGGAGTACCTTGGCAACGGCGGCAATCTGTTTCTCATCACCGATCCCCCGAAAAGCGGGCATCTGACCAATCTGGAAGCCCTCATGGCCACCTACGGCGTCAGCACCGTGGACGGCATCGTGGTGGAGGGCGACCAGAACCACTACGTCTGGGGCACCCCCTACTACCTGCTGCCGGACATGGCCTCCCACGACATCACCCAGGCCCTGAAGGACGGCGGCTACCACGTGCTGCTGCCCATTGCCCAGGGTCTGACGGTGAGCGACGGCCTGCGGGACACCCTGTCCGTCACCAGGCTGCTCACCACCTCCTCTTCCGCCTTTTCCAAGGCGGCGGGGTATGACCTGACCACCTACCAGAAGGAGGAGGGTGACACGGATGGCCCCTTCGCCCTGGCGGTGGCCATTACCGACACGGTGGAGGACGGCATCACCAGCGACATTGTCTGGGTATCCTCCGCCGCTCTGACCGACGACCAGGCCAATGTCCAGGTTTCCGGGGGCAATCAGGATTTCTTCCTCAACGCTCTGAGCTACCTGTGCAAGGCGGAAAGCAGCGATCTCGGCATTCACGCCAAGTCCCTGAGCAGCGAATCCCTGACCATGACCAGCACTGCGGTGTCCCTGCTGACCGTCGCCGTGGTGGGCGTAATTCCCCTGTGTTACCTGGCTGTGGGCATCGTAATCTGGGCAAGGAGGAAGCGCAGATGAAACGGATGAAAAAGGTATTGCTTCTGCTGCTGGTGCTGGCCCTTCTCGCCGGCGCCACGGCGGCGGTAAAGCTGACAGCAAAGGATGTACCCAACCAGGAGGACACCGCCGTGACGGTTTTCTCCCTGAATCCAGAGGCTGTCACCGCCCTTGGGTGGGACTACAGTGAGAAAATTTCATTTACCTCCGGGGACGACGGCTGGGTGTGCGACCAGGACGCGGCCTTTCCCGTGGATGAGACCTACCTCACCGCCATGCTGGACGCCCTGACGGAGGTCACCTCCACCAAAACCATCGAAACCCCGGAAAACCTCGACCAGTACGGTCTGGAGGTGCCTGTCTGCAAGATCACGGTGTCCGACGGGGAAGACCACACCCTTGCCATCGGTCTGGAAACCGCCGTGGGCGGGCAGCGGTATTTTTCCAACGGGGACGGGAACGTGTATCTGGTAGCCGATTCCCTGCTGGAAAAGTTTCAGTACGGGCTGTATGACGTGCTGAAGCAGCAGACTCTGCCCCAAGTGGAGAACCTCTCCGGTCTGACCGTGGAAACCCCCGGCGGCGGCTACACCATCACCCGTCAGGAAGGCAGCAATCTGACCTACTCCGACGACTACGTCTGGTTCTGGGATGGAAGGCCCTTGGACAACGAGCTGACGGGCAGTCTCCTGTCCACGGTCACGAATCTGAATTTGAGCCGGTGCGTGGACTACAACGCCGACGACCTGTCCCAGTACGGGCTGGACGCGCCCACGGTCACGGCCACGGTTCTGGGCGGCGGGGAAGCAGCCTACACCCTGGAAATCGGCAATTCCGACGGCGATACCTGCTACCTGCATCTGCAAGGCTCCAGGATGGTCTATCAGCTGGACGCCGCTCTCTCCGACACCCTGCGCTACACCACCTACGCAGACCTGCAGCCCGACGACGTGCTGCTGATGGACTGGGACACGGTGCAGAGCGTGGTCGTTTCCCTGGACGGCAGCGAATACCGTCTGGACAAAACCCTGGAGAAAACCACCGCCGAGGATGGGCCCTCCACGGTAGAAACGGTCTGGAAGTGTGACGGCGAAACCGTGGAAATCGCATCGCTTCTGGACAGCCTCACTTCCCTGGATTCCAACGGCTACGCCTCCGGAATCGCCCCGGAGGGAGCGCCGGAAATCACCTTCCGCATTTACCGGGAGCGGGAGAATTTCTCCGAAGTGACCCTTTGTATTTACGCCTACAACTCCACCTCCTGCCTGGTGACCCTGGACGGCGTG
This sequence comes from uncultured Clostridia bacterium, assembly GCA_945836055.1. GTDB lineage: Bacteria > Bacillota > Clostridia > Oscillospirales > Oscillospiraceae > Faecousia. The sequence goes on from CAMAKJ010000020.1 coordinate 15,102, forward strand.
TCCACCGTCACCGTCCGCCGGGAGGACGCGGCGAACCTGATCGCGTCGGTGAGAAGCCTTCTGGAATAATCGATAGGCCGGGAACGCGGCAAAAACGCGTTCCCGGCCTTTCCTCTTGCATATCTGCTTGGATCGTGGTAGAATATCCGTGAAAAACGTGGAAAACTGCAATTTGTGCACCTAACGTGATCGGCCTACGGCCGACGCAATGCTGCGCATTGCAAGGAACGGATTGCCACACCAGTGCGCGCACTGGTTCGCAATGACATACCGCTGCAACGTGACGCTGCGATAGAATAGAGAGAAAACGAAAAACGATGTCATTGCGAACCAGCCCTCAGGCTGGTGTGGCAATCCGTTTTCCCCGGCATTCGCAGAATGCCATCGTTCCGAAGGAACGATAAATCCCAATTTTCCTTACAGCTGAGTTAAGCCGATATGCACATAATTGAAAATCATTTCCGAAGGAAATACCTCAATTTCGCATTTAACATTCAGCATTCTGGCGCCTGCCAGATAAGCTGCATTTTTTGCAGCACCCGCCCGGTTCGTTATCCATTGACAGAAAAGAGGTTGCGCAAATGAATCGAATTGTCACCATGGTACTGAAAAACTTCTGGATTGTCCCCGGAGCGTGGATTAAGCTGTGCCGGTACGCCAGGCATCCGGAAAAGTATTCCGAGGAGGAGATGTACCGCCACATCCAGTACATCCTGAAGCGGGCCGTCCGGAGCGGCAACATTGATCTGAAGATCACCGGAACGGAAAACATCCCCGAAGAGGGAGGCTTTATGCTCTACGCCAACCACCAGGGCATGTTCGACGTTCTCGCCGTGGCGGCCAGCTGCGATATCCCCCTGGGCGCGGTGCTGAAAAAGGAGCTGTACAACATCCCGTTTCTGCATCAGGTCGCCATCTGCACCAAATCCTTCGCCATGGACCGGGAGGACGTGCGCCAGTCCCTGACGGTGATTCAGAACGTCATCCGGGAGGTCAAGGCCCGACGGAATTACCTGATTTTCCCCGAGGGCACCCGGAGCAAAACCGGCAACCAGATGGGGGAATTCCACAGCGGCAGCTTCCGCTGCGCCACCAAGAGCAAGTGCCCCATCGTCCCCGTGGCCCTGGTGGACAGCTTCAGGGTGCTGGATCAGAAGGGCAGCAAGCCGGTCTCCGTCCAGATTCACTACCTGACCCCCATTTGCTACGAGGAATACAAGGACCTGAACACCACCGAGCTTGCCGCTCTGGTCAAGGAGCGGATTGCCCAGGCCATCGAAGCCAATACCTGATTCTCCTAAGGAAGCTCTGAACAAATCGTCTGCGGCTGGGCGGCGAATCTTTTGCCCCAGCCGTGCAGTTCTGAAATTGGGAAATACATCCAGTATCCCTCCGATTTCAGAACTTTCGGCTGAGCCAAAATCTTCTGCCGCCAGCTCTTGCCGATTTAT
>CAMAKJ010000021.1 GCA_945836055.1 uncultured Clostridia bacterium
GTGTCGAACACGGCGACCTGGGGGGTGTTGGGCATGACAGCCTGGCAGGCGCGAATGCCCATCAGGTTGGCGGGGTTGTGCAGCGGGCCCAGGGGGATGCACTTCTCGATGGCGGCGATCACCTCGTCGTTGATGATGCAGGAATCAAAGAACTCCATGCCGCCGTGCAGAACCCGGTGGCCAACGGCATCGATCTCGTCGGTGGACTTGATGACGCCGTCCACAGGGTCAACCAGAATGGCCAGAACCGCCTGGATAGCCTCGGAGTGGGTGGGCATGGGGATGTCCTTGACAACCTTCCTGCCATTGGCATTGTGGGTCAGACGGCCGTCAATATAAATACGCTCGCACAGGCCCTTGGCGGATACGGCGCCGGTATCGGGGTCCATCAGCTGATACTTCAGGCTGGAGGAACCGGCATTGATAATCAGAACATTCATTGGGAAATGCCTCCTAAATAAATATTTTCTTTTGGGACACTTTGTGGTATGATACCCATAGCTGGAGTTATTATAGTTTATATTTCCCAATTTCTCAAGCCCTCACGGGAATTTTTTCGAAAAAAGGAGGGGGGAATTTTGAAAACCGTTGGCATCGTTGCCGAATACAACCCTCTGCATCTGGGACACAGTCGGCAGTTTGGCCGTATCCGCCGGGAATTCGGAGGGGAAACCGCCATTGTCTGCGCCATGAGCGGGAACTTCGTCCAGCGGGGCGCCCCCGCCATTGTGGACAAAACCCTCCGGGCAAAGGCCGCCGTGCTGTGCGGTGCGGATCTGGTGGTGGAGCTTCCCACCACTGTGAGCCTGTCCTCCGCCGAGGGCTTCGCGGCAGGCGGGGTGGGGATTCTGTCCACGCTGTGCGATACGCTGTGCTTCGGCGCGGAAACGGCGGACACGGAACGCCTGATGGGCACTGCCCGGGCGCTGCTTTCCGATGCGTTTCCGCCTCTGCTCCGGGAAGCACTGGACTGGGGCCTTTCCTTCCCTGCCGCCCGGGCCGCCGCCCTGTCCCGGATGGGGCTGGACGCGCCGCTGCTGCCTAACGACATTCTGGCGGTGGAATACTGCAAGGCCATTGTCTCCCAGAATTCTCAAATGGCCATCTTCCCCATTCACCGGGAGGGCAGCTACCACGCCGAGACGGCCGACGGGGAAAACCCCTCCGCCACGGCGGTACGCCGTCTCATGCTGGAGGGCGGCAGCTGGCAAGCCTACGTTCCGGAGCCTGCCAGGGATATCTTCGCAAGCGCACAAACCCACACTCTCGCTGCCGGAGAGCGGGCCGTCCTCGCCCAGCTGCGCACCATGACGGAAGGGGAATTTGAAGCGCTTCCCTACGGCGGCGAGGGGCTTTGGCGCAAGCTGATGCACGCCAGCCGGGAATGCGCCTCCCTGGAAGAGATTCTCACCGCCGTCAAATCCAAGCGCTACACCCACACACGGCTTACCCGGATGGTGATGTGTGCGTACCTGGGGATCACGGAGGAATCTCTGGCCGCTCCCGCTCCCTATGTCCGGGTGCTGGCCTTCAATGAAAAAGGCCGCGCTGTGTTAAGCGCGGCAAAGAAAACCGGTGTTTTCCGAAACGCAGGAGAGCCCGTCCATCACCCTTACCAGGCGCTGGAACGGCGCTGGGGCGACCTGTACGGCCTGTTCTCCACCGGAGCGCCGGAAGCGCCGGGGTCAGAAAAGCGGCGCAGAGTGGTTTACGAAATGCAAAATGCAGAATGCTGAATGCAAAATGAGCGAAAGCCGGACGCTTGACTTTTCTTCTGTTTCATGATACTGTGTCCAGAAAGCAATACAAGGAGAAATACCGTAAAAAATGTCGTTTGAATTTCCGAAACTGAAAGCATCCAACTGTGCCGTCGCCTTTTTCAGCTCCGCGCTGCAGGCCTTCGGCATGTACAATATCCACGCTCTGTCCGGGGTGACGGAGGGCGGCGTGCTGGGGGCGACGCTGCTTCTGGATCACTGGCTGCACATCTCCCCCGCGGCCAGCAGCTTCGTGCTCAACGCCGCCTGCTACCTTCTGGGCTGGAAAACCCTGGGCAAGTCCTTCATCGCCTATTCCCTCATCGCCGCCTGCGGCTATTCCGTCTGCTACGGGGCGTGCGAGCTGTTTCCGCCTCTGTGGCCCGGTATCGCAGGGTATCCGCTGCTTGCCGCCGTGGTAGGCGCGCTGTTCATCGGCGTGGGCGCGGGACTGTGCGTCCGGGCGGGGGGCGCCACCACCGGAGACGATGCCCTGGCTATGAGCCTGTCCCACCTGACGAAAATCCCCATCCAGTGGATTTACCTTGCCAGCGACCTGACCGTGCTGGGGCTGTCCCTGAGCTACATCCCTCTGCGCCGCATCGGCTATTCCCTGCTGACGGTGATTCTCTCCGGGCAGCTCATCGGGCTGGTGCAGCGGATCAAAAGCCGGAAATAATCAGCCCTTCAGCCCCCGGGACTGCCGGTCCATATCCTCTACCACAATGTCGTAGATTTCCCCTAAAGAAGCGCAGTATTCCAGCACCTTCCAGGGCTCGTTGGTATGGAAGTGAATCTTAATCAGGTCCTCGTCCCCCACCGCCAGCAGACAGTCGCCCCGGAAATGCTCCAGAAAATAGTCATTGATGGCATCCTCGTCCAGGTCGTGTCCCTCGATGAGCAGCTGGGTGTCATAGCGAAATTCTGTCATGGAATGTTCCTCCTTGTCTTCTTACGGAAAGTAATCGTCAATTTCCCCGTTGTTCCGGTTTTTCTCTCCCTTTTCCAGCAGCTTTTTTGTGCTTGCCGTATACGTCAGGAGCAGTCCCTTCAGAAGGTATCCGGGTGGGAACGTATTGCCCCGCTGCAGAAAATAATCTCTGATGTACTTCTTGATCAGCCGGATGCTCTGAACCGTATTGTCCGGGCAGTCCGGCAGGTAGATCAGAGCTTCCACGAAGCCAAGGTCAAATTCCCGCCGCAGCTCCGGAAACCGCTGCACCACCTTCTGCCGCCGCTTTGCCATGAAATCCACCCGGTCCAGCGCAATCTGTGCCTTTGCCGCCGGGGACCGCATGACGCTGGAGGCCCGCTGGCGGTAGTTGTAGACAATTCCCGGGTCGCAGACAACCCTGGAGGCGTTCATCACGCCCTGGTAGGTAAAATAGTCGTCGTCAATCCTGTGCCCTTCTTCAAAGAAAACGCCCGCAAACAGCGACCGTTTGTACAGCTTGTTCCACAGCAGGCCGCAGGTCCAGTCCGTGATAAACTGGGTCAGAAAGGCTTTTCCGTCCGTTACGCACCGGCTCTGCTCCGTCAAGTGGAGCTCCGCATGGCTGCGGAACACGCTCCGGAACGCGCACCGGACAATATCCGCGTCGTATTCCTGCAAAAGTGACACCATGTAGGAATAAGCCCCCGGTTCCAGGTAGTCGTCACTGTCCGCAAAGCACAAGTATTCCCCTCTTGCCGCCCGCAGGCCGGCGTTTTTCGCCGCCGCCGCGCCGGCGTTTTTCTGGTGAATCACCCGGACGCGGCTGTCCCGGCGGGCGTAGTCGTCGCAAAGGCTGCCGGAAGCATCCGTGGAGCCGTCGTCAATCAGAATCACGTCCAGCCTTTCGTAGTCCTGAGACAGAATGCTGTCCAGGCATTCCGGCAGGTAGGACGCCACATTGTAAACCGGTACGATAACCGAAATAACCGCTTTCATTCCGTCCCCCGCTTTCCCCACATCCGGTCAAGGGCCTGTTTCCCGTGATTCAGGAGCCACCAGAAGGGTTTGACCGGGTAGGCCTCCTCATAGGCCCAGAGGTATTGCCAGGTGAGGGGAAATAAGCTGAATTTCCTTCCCTGCTTCAGCCCCCGACGCAGCTTTTTTCTCAGCGTGCGGAGAATCTCCCCCTTGTCACGGCCCTCCCAGCTACCGGCGCCGGCAAGCTGATGATGGATGCAGAAAACATACCCCTCCGTTACCTTCTCCAGCAGTCTCCGGTTGCCGTTTTCCCGGGCAAACGCGATCTGCGCCTCCATGGCCTCCAGAATCACCAGCCGTTTGGGCGTCCACTTCGACTGCATAATGCCCGCCGGATTCTGGTAGTAGGCATAGAGCAGCCGGGGAACGAGGGCAACGCGCTCCGCCGCGTACACGGTGCGGTAAGTGGTGAACTCATCCTCATGAATCTTTCCGGCCGGGTAGCGAAGAGTAGTAAACAGGGATTTGTCGTACAGCTTGGCCCAGGCCGTCACCGGGGCGTTTCTCCCATCCGCCGCGCCGCAGTAATAGTCGTCCGCCGACAGCACCCGGCAGGGCGCTTCTGCTTCCTCCGGAAAAGCTTCTCCCCCGGTGCGGAAATTGCCGCAGGCGGCCAGGCGGCAGCCTGTTTCCGCAGCGGCTTCATACAGCAGCTTCAGAAAATCCCGGTGCACCCAGTCGTCGCTGTCCACGAAGGTCAGCCATTGACTGTCGCTGTTCGCAAAAGCCCAGTCAATGCCCGTATTCCGGGCAGCGGAGAGACCGCCGTTTTCCCGATGGATGACATGCACCCGGGCATCCTGCTGGGCGTATTCCTCGCAAATGCTGCCGCAGCCGTCCGGGCTGCCGTCGTCCACCAGAATCAGGTCAAAATCTCCAAAGCTCTGAGAAAGCAGGCTGTCCACGCAGCGGTGGAGATATTCTTCCACCTTGTACACCGGCACAATGACGCTGATTGCAGGCATGCGTCTCCTCCTTTCCCGCTGTCAGCGCCTCAGAAGGAGGGCCTTCAGCTTACTGTACGTCTTTTCTCCCAATACTTTCGTGAAAAAGCCATAGCGGGCGGCGGACACCCTTTCATCATGCAGGTGCTTTCGCTCCGCTTCCAGCTCCGCCCGCTCTTCCTCCGTCTTCCAGCTGCTGGCAAACCAGTGGATGGCGACGGTTTTTTTCGTTCTGTGCAGAATTTCCGTGTCGAAATCCACGGGGCAGAATACTTCCTTTGGGTAAATGACGAAGCCGTCCACTACCTGGAACTGCCCGTTGGGCACCAGACCGCGCTCCCGGCAGAGGTCTGTCAGAACGGATACGTTGGTGGTCACGTCGTGGGTCCCATCCGCCTTGAGAAAGCTGGCGTTGTCATAATGATGCAGAAACGCCTGAAACAGCGGGAAATCCGGCCGGCAGGCCAGCAGGCCCGTCTGAATCCGGTCCTCCGCCTCAAACCCGGCGAAGCCCTCATGGCTCAGATAGGGGGTCAGGGGCTTCACCAGCTCCACATCCGTGTCCATGTAAATGCCGCCCAGTTCCGTTAAGGCCTTCAGGCGGACATAGTCCGTGACAAAGGCCCAGCGTCCGGCCTCATATGCCTGCCGGACGTACAGAGGGGCAGCGGAAAGGTCAAAATTGTCCTCGTTCCACTCCAGAATCTGATAGTCGGGGCAGAACTTTTTCCAGCTGGCAATGCACTTTTCCGCCAGCTTCGGCTTGGGTTTTCCGCCAAACCAGCAATAATGAATGATTTTCGGAATGCTCATTGTCCCTCTCCCTTCCCCAGATGCTTTTTGATTTTCCCCGCCAGGCCGGATACGCCCTGTTCCTTCAGGGTGCGGGCGGCGCCCTCCAGCAGCCAGTAGAGCCGTGCCAGTCCGGGGTTCAGCTCACAGAGCATCGTCTCAAGCTGGGGTTTGGTGAAGGCTATCCTCCGTGTCAGGCGCCATGCCGATCTTCTGATTTTTTTCGCCGTCTCAGAATCGCCCAGCTCCTGCCTGACCCGGTTGTAGTAACCGGAGGCCGCTTCCGCGTACAGCCCGCAGAACCGCCGGCACAGCTCCGGGTAGCCCACCGAGTCGTAAAAAAGAATGATCCGCTCCAGCGCCCACAGGTAGTCCAGCTTTTTCAGAGCAAACCGGCTCTGGGTGGTGCTGTCCGGGTTGGTGCGGTAGTAATAAAGGCTCAGCGGGACGCTGGCAACGGTTTTCGCCGCCACAATCCAGTGGCACACAGCCTCATTGTCTTCATAAACCCGCCCGGGCTGAAAAAGATAGTCCTCCACCAGCTCCCGGCGGAGCAGCTTGGCGCAGGCCACCCAGCCGGGGTACTTTCCCGCGTCAAACTGGTCGGCCAGGGGCTTTTCCGCCATGGAGAGCCGTTCCCAGCCCGCCTCCGCCGGGGCGAAGAAGTCCGGCGGCAGCTCCGGCGCTTCCAGCATCCGGCACATGGCGATGGGCGCGCCGCTTTCTTCCGCCGCCTGTTTCAGCTTCTCCAGCATCTGGGGGTGGATGGCATCGTCGCTGTCCACAAAGCAGACCCACCACCCCCGGGCAATGGCCATGGCGTGGTTTCTGGCGGCGGCCTGTCCCTGATTCGTCTGATGGAGCACCCGAATACGGTCATCCCGGAGGGCGTACTCGTCGCAGAGACGGCCGCAGTTGTCCGGACTGCCGTCGTCCACCAGAATCAGCTCAAAGTTGGGAACCGTCTGGGAAAGGATACTGTCCACGCAGCCGGGCAGATACGGCTCGGTATTATAAACCGGGACAATGACGGAAATTTCAGGTGGCATGCTTCCACCCCAGCCGCTGCGCCGTTTCCCGGAGCAAGCGGTATACCCGCGTCCGTATGGGATAGAACGCAATGATGATGTCGAAATCGTATTTGTAATTCAGGCACCCCTGCTTCCGCATCCGGCGAATCAGCTCCCGGATTTTGCTGTGAATCCGTTTCCGGGCTTTCCGGATTTCCGGTGTATTCTCAGCCTCATTGGCGGCGCGGTAGTTGACAAGGGCGTTTTCCAGATATCCCCGCAAACGGAAGGACACCAGCGCCTGCTCACCCTTTTCCCGGAAGAAGGCAATCTGTTCCTCGTAGGCCACCCAGGCGTCCAGGAGCTTGGGGTTCCAGGTTCTCTTGGTCAGTCCCGTTTCGTTGATAAAATAGGCATACAGCGGCGCGGGGATCACAACCATTTTTTCCTCCGCGTAGAGCATTTTATAGGAGACGAATTCATCGTCAAAATAGTTGTCAACAGGGTGCCGGACATGCTCGTAGCAGCTTTTGTGATAGAGCTTACAGCAGGTCATAATGGCGTTGACATAACTGGCCTGGTAAAAGTGCATGGGTTCCCAGACCTGGGGTGTCAAATCCCTGGGATCGATCACCGGGTCAGCCCCGGTGGTCTCCTCATAGCCGCAGGCGCAGATATGCACCTGATTCTCTTCTGCCGCCTTCAGCATCCGCTCCAGCATTTCCGGGTGCATCCAGTCGTCGCTGTCGGCAAAGATGATCCACTGGCTGTCGCTGCACCGGTACGTCCAGTCGATGCAGTTGTTGCGGGTGACGCACACACCGGAATTCTTCTGGTGAATCACATGGACACGGCTGTCCCGCGATGCGTATGCATCCGCAATGGCGCCGGTGGCGTCCTTGCTTCCATCGTCCACAACAATGACGTCAAAGTCCGTAAAGGTCTGGGCAAGAATGCTGTCCAGCGCCCGGGCAATATAGTTTTCCGCATTGTATGCCGCCATCATCACGCTGATCTGCGCCACGGAGCAACACCTCCCGTTATTTTTCCTGCATCATCTGCAAAAACATCGCTTCCAATTCCTGCGCCATGCGCCGCCCGGAGAAAAAGCGGCTGCGGCGCTCCGCTCCGGCCTTGTTCGCGGCGTAGAATTCCTGGTCCGTCAGCATCCGGCGCATTCCGTCCCGGAGGCTGGAATTGTCGTTTTCCGTAATCAGGCCGCAATCTTCCCCGCCGAACAGCTCTCCTACGGAGGGCACCGCCGCCACCACGGGAATTCCCAGACACAGCGCCTCCATTCCCACCACCGGCAGTCCCTCGGTGAAGGAAGGACAGACCAGAAAGCGGCTTGCGGCAATATAGGGGTAGGGATTGGCCTGGTAGCCAGCCAGAATCACGCTGTCCTGGGCATCCATCGCCTGAACGGTTCTGCGGATATAGTCCCTGTCCGGGCCGTCTCCCACGAGAACCAGCTTGTGGCGGATACCTTCCTCCACCAGCCGCTTGTGTATCACAATCAGCCGCTCAAAGCCCTTTTCCGGGGACAGGCGGCCCACCGCGCAGATGAGGGGGTCGTCCTCCGGCAGCTCTACGCTTTCTTCCGCCAAACGGCGGACGTTGTCACTGTTGATGGGATTATAGTGGGTTTCCACCCCGGCTTCCCGCCCTGTGGCCTCTACAAATGCCTGACGGCTGGCCCGGGACACGCACACAATCCGGTCATACCGGTGCAGCAGCACCTGATCCCGGAGAATCAGCTCCCGGAAGGCCCGGTTCGTCTGCATATTGCCGTGGATAAACTTGACGGATTTTGCGCCGTCCGCAAAGCCGCACTGGGCATAGTCCCACATGGAGTAGGATACGATAATATCCGCCCCCGGGCAGACCACGCTCAGCAGGTTTTCCCCGTTTCGGCGGTAGCACGCCTCCGTCCTCAGTTTTTTTTCGATATTCTGTATCTTGACAATGGGGTTTTTCGTAGGTCTGCGGCAGCTGTAGTCGTAAATCAGATGAATTCCCGCGTCTACAAACTTCCGGTCCCACTGCGCTCCCGGCTTCTGCGCCAGGACAGTGACGTCGAATTTCTCCTTATCCAACAGCAGCGCCAGATCATACAGCGCCTGCTCCGCGCCGCCGCAGACCAGGCTGTCTTCGATAAAAACAATCTTTATGCGTCCCATTGCAGTCCCTCAACGGCTGTCACTTCCGCATCCCGGAAACGGAAGTGTCCCCAGGATTTGGCGTTCCACACAATATCCTCCATTCCCCGGACCTCCATGCGGAACGCCGGAAGCAGCAGTTCCTGATCGAAGCTGTTGCCGAACTCGTCCAGTTCAAACAGAACCAGATCCACCCGGTATTTTCCCACGGTCAGACCGGCGGCGTCAAAGTTGACCGCAAAAATTCTGCTTTCCCCCGCCCGGAACGCCCCCAGAGACAGGCTGGGCACTGCGCCCACAGGTGTATCGCCGCCGAAGAGGACTTCAATCCGCAGCCGCAGATCGGCAAAATCCCGTTTGGCTTCCACAAGAAGCTGAAATCGGATCGGCTCTCCCGTATCGTACAGGGCAAGCGCCTTGTCCGTCAGCCGCAGACGCTGAATCCTGGCTTCGCCGGCAGCATAGGGAGAGCGCGGGGGTGCGTCCGTATACCGGAACTCCGTCTGTCCCTCAATCCAGCCGTTGTTGGCGGTTTCCTCCTGCATATACAGCTCAATTGCCTCTTCCACATCGCCGTCAAAGATGATTCTGCCCTTGTCCAGCACAATGCACCGGTCACACAGAGTGCGGATGGTGTTCATATTGTGACTGACGTAGAGTACGGTTCTCCCATCCTGCTTGGCAGCCTGGCGCATCTTGTTCAGGCACTTCTTCTGGAATGCCATGTCCCCCACCGCCAGAACCTCGTCCATAATCATGATTTCGCTGTCCAGGTGGGCCGCCACGGAGAAGGCCAGCTTGACGAACATGCCGGAGGAATACCGCTTCACCGGGGTATCGATGAAATCCCGCACCTCGGAAAACTCGATGATGTCCTCCATTTTTTCGTCGATTTCCGCCTTGGTCATGCCGAGAATCGCGCCGTTCATGTAGACGTTTTCCCGACCGGTCATCTCGCCGTTAAAGCCGGTGCCCACCTCCAGCATGGAGGCGATGCGGCCGTAGATGTCAATTTCTCCCTCGGTGGGCGCGGTGACACGGCACAGGTGCTTCAGCAGGGTGCTCTTGCCCGCGCCGTTACAGCCGATGATACCCAGCGCTTCTCCTTTATATACCGTCAGATCGATGCCGTTGAGAGCCATGAAGGTCTGCCCCACCAGGCGCTGGTCGGTGCCGATCATGGTATTGGGGTCTTCCTTGCCCCGAACCCGGGCCCACCAGCTCTGAAGATCCTCCGTCAGGGTGCCGCCGCCGATCTGGCCCAGCTTGTAGCGCTTTTTGACACCGGAAAGGCGGATGGCAATTTCTCTTTCGTCGTTCATGTTTCCGCCCTCCTTACACCGTGTCCATAAAGGTGCGTTCCACCTTGTTGAAAATCATGATGCCTCCCAGCGCCACCAGGATGGTCACCGCCCAGGACAGAGCGTAAAAGCCCGGGTGGCAGCTTCCCTGTCCCAGAATGGCGTAGCGCAGCAGCTCTACGGAGGGCGTAACCGGATTCACCTGAATCAGCGTACGCATCCAGCCCTCCCCCAGGGTGGACAGCGGGTAGACAATGGGCGTCGCGTACATCCACAAGGATACGCCGAAGTCCACCAGCACCGTCAAATCCCGGTACTTTGTGGTCAGGCTGGACACGATAATACCGAAGCCCATGCCAAGGATGCCCAGATGCACCAGCTCCACCGGTATCACCAGCCAGGCCAGCCAGTTCGGGTGCAGTGTTCCCTGAAGGAGATACCACACCATAAACGCCAGCACCAGAACCATCTGAATTCCAAAGCGGATAATGGAAGAAATCACATTGGAAATGGGCGTGGTCAGCCGGGGAAAGTAGACCTTTCCAAAAACGTAGGCATTGGCGGCAAACACGTTGGCGTTGTTGATCACACAGGTGGCGAAGTAGCTCCAGATGGCGTTGCTGCACAGATAGAACAGGAATGTGGGAATCCCGTCGGTGCCGATGCCCGCAATGCCGCCGAACACAAAGGCGTGGACGATACTGGTAAACAGCGGCGTCAGGAAGAGCCACGCGGGGCCCAGAATCGTCTGCTTGTAGCTCACCGTAAAATTGCGCTTGGTAAACAGGACAATCAGATCCCGGTACCGCCAGACCTCCCTGAGATTCAGGTCAAACATGCGGTGTCTGGCGGAAATGTGAGTGTGATAGGTGGAATGCTCTGCCATAGAATTACCTCTTTTTTCGGATGAATTGCAGCAGGTTGTGAACGCCCTTCATGGGCGCCACCAGCCAGCGGGGCATATCGATGTACCGGGCAATCTGGTCATTGGTGCACCGGTCCATGGCGTCACAGGTAAAGCCGTACCACATGCCCAGCCTGGTTTTCAGGGGATAGTGGAAAAACACCGCCTTTTCCCGGAAAAACAGGGCCGTCCCCTGGGGGTTGTCCAGAAAAACCTGGTAGCCCGCCCTGGTCAGACCGTCGCCCTTATATTCCCAGATCCAGATAATGTCGTTGTAATAGCGGATGCGGTAGCCGTCATAGGCCATACGGTTCCAGGTCACCGCCTCCGTCATGAATTTTTCCCCGGGGAACTCCGGGTACAGGTACTTTCGGTGGATTTCCGTGTAAAAAATCAGCGCCCGCTCCCCGTCGATTTTCCCGTACATATCAAAAGCATTGCCGTCAAACCAGTCGCCTTCAAACAGGGTGTTGGTGGTTTCCGTTGGAGAATGCCCCCCGTTTGCCACAATGCCGCAGAACTTCTGATCCTTAGGAAGCGCCGCTTCCCAGCGGTTCACTATTTCCAGGGCGTCGTCCGTCAGATAATCGTCGGAATCCACCGTAAAAAACAGCTCTCCCTGGGCCGCTTCCAGTCCCCGGTTGATTGCCCGGCATTTGCCGCCGTTTTCCTGGTAGATATAGTGGATGGAGAAGGGATTGTCCTCCCGCTGCCAGCTTTCAACCAGCTCCCGGGTGCCGTCTGAAGAGCCGTCGTCCACGATCAGCCACTCAAAGTTCCGGAAGCTCTGACGCTGCAAGGAGCGGTAGAGGGTTTCCAAAATATACGCCCGGTTGTAGGTTGGGGTAAACACCGTGATTTTATATTGAAACCGCATACATTACCTCACGACAGAACATGAATGTCAATCAAAAAGTTCAGCAGCCTGCAGGTGCCCTCAAAATGGTTCTGAGCCAGCTTCACAAGCATGCGTTTCCTTCGTCCCGCTTCCGGATTGGGCTTCAGCGGCACAATTTCCGACAATACGCCCTGAATGATTTCCCGCGCCTGCTCCAGCTCCCCGCCCCGCAGCTCCCTGAGGCTTCCCTGCATCCCATAGATACAGGAAAAGAACAGGTCATACTCCGCTTCGCAAACAAGCTCCGGCATGGCATCGTGCAAATAGTCCAGCCGCAGCTTCTTTGCCTCCAGACCGTGCAGCCGTCCCAGGGAGAACGGCCTGCGCATGGCGCTTCCCGGAGACTGCCGGTAAGCATACATCCGGGCCGAGGAATGCGCCAGCCGCCGGGCCCGACCGATCACCCGGTAGGTGAAAAATTCATCGTCAATCAGCTTCCCCACAGGAAACCGGACATCGCCGATGGTACTGCGCCTGAACAGCTTGTTGGGCGGGGTCTGGCAAAACATCTCGTCCCGGATGTGCAGCCGCATGGCCTCCACTGCCGGGGCATAGGTGACCTGCGCGGCGCTTCCATCCTCAAACCCGCAGTCATCCGACTCCGTCTCCACGATGGCGCATTCCGCGATGTCCACATCCTCCGCCATCAGGGAGATCAGATATTCGTACATCCGGGGGCAAAGGTAGTCGTCGCTGTCGATCATGCTGACAATCTCTCCCCCGGCCGCGTTCAAACCGGTATTTCTGGCCGCGCCGGCGCCGGCGTTTTCCTGGTGAATCACCCGAATCCGGCTGTCCTTTTCCGCCCAGGCGTCGCACATGGCGCCGCTGCGGTCCGGGGAGCCGTCGTCCACCAGAATGATCTCCAGATTCCGGTAGGTCTGGCCGACGATGGACCGAATGCAGCTGTCCAGATAGGCTTCCACTTTGTAAACCGGGACAATCACGCTGATTAAGGGTAACTCCGTCATACGCGTTCCTCTCAATGCTGCTCTTCCCGCTGGAAGAGCGTTACATACCCCCGGTATGCCACAGAAAACAGGGCGGGTGCTTTTAAGATCATCTGCGCCAGCACCCAGTTCCGGGCGGACAAAAGGGAAAAATAGGGTTTTTGCGCTTTCAGGCCGGTTCGCACCCGCTGCCGCCAGCCGTCGTACCGCTTTTCCGGATGCACAGACAGCTGGGCATAGGCAAACAGGAGGTTTCGCAGCAGCGCCCGGCGGGCGTCCTCCCGCAGTTCCGCCGGACAATCCTCCAGGATTTTCTCCCGCGCCCGGATGGGGTCGAAGAGGCTGTGGTCGTTCAGCTGCCGGTAGGAGGCGGAATCGGCGCGGAGAATATAGTGATAGGGGCAGAAGTCCTCATAAACCGACTGCTCCGCCCTGGAAAACAGATAATAGTTCATGAGATAGTCTTCGTTATTCTTGATCGCGGGGTCAATCCACGCTTCCAGGCCCGCGAACAGCTCACGGCGGTACAGCTTGGTGCAGAGGCTGGATTCCACCTGCCCTCCGTCCAGCAGATCCCGCACGCCGGTGAGCCTGTCCTGCTGCCGCAGCACGCCGGTATTGTGGACGAATTCCACCCGCCCGTCGGGAAACAGCACCCGGTGCCCGCAGTGAGAGATGTCCGCGCGATAGGTATGGGCGTTGTCCAGCAGGTGCCGGAGCATATCCGGCTCCACGGCGTCATCGCCGTCGATAAAGCCGATCCAATCCCCCGCCGCGGCTGCCACGCCCGCCAGGCGGGCGGCGGTCACGCCCCGGTTTTCCTGAAAAATTCCCCGGACCCGGCTGTCCCGGGTGGAATACGCTTCGATTACCCGGCGGGTTTCATCGGCAGAGCCGTCGTCCACCGCCAGGATTTCCAGGTTCGTAAATGTCTGGGCCAGCAGGCTGTCCAGGCACCGGGGCAGCCAGGGGGCGATATTGTAGGCCGGTACGATGACCGAGATGATTTCGCCCTCCATTTTGCTTCCCCCTTTTATTTCTGCGCCAGCAGGCGCTCATATTCCGTGCAATATTGCCGGGCCATAAAGTCAGCGGAAAACCGGACGCTGTCCGCCAGGGCATTTTGACCCAGGGTTTCCCGCAGAGCCTCGCTGCCAATCAGCTTGGCGCAGGCCGCGCACACATCCTCCGGGTCACAGCCGACCAGCAGGCCGCTTTCCCCGTCCCGGAGCATGTCCGGCACGCCGCCAACCCGTGACGCCACAATGGGCAGCCCGGTTCCCATGGCCTCGATGATGGTCATAGGCATTCCCTCAAATTTTGACGGCAGCAGGAAAATGTCCGCGTCATGGAGATACGGGTGCACATCCGCCTGATTCCCCAGAAACCGAACCTTCCCGTCAATCCCCAGCTCCCGGGCATAGTCTTCCATGGGCTTTCGCAGCTGCCCGTCCCCCAGCAGGTTCAGGCGGCAGTTCGGGTAGATTCTCAGCAGTCCGGAAAATGCCTGAAGCAGACCGGCGTGGTTTTTCTGGTCATCAAACCGGCCGATGTGCACCAGCGTAACGGTGTCGCCGAGACTGTAGTTTTCCTTGGGCACACAGCGGCTGAAATCCACACCGTTGAAGATCACCGGAATGCGTTCAAGTCCGTAAACCTCCGCCACCGTCCGCTGCACCTCCGGGCTGAGAGCCACAGGCTCCGACCAGCCCCGGCGGTAGTAGAACCGGTTGATCCTCCGGGCAAGCCCCTGCGCTTCCTCCTGGGCCACATTGTGCACGGTGTGAATACAACGCCTTACGCCGGACAGTCTGGCGGCAGCCACCACGTATTTAATGACGTCCAGATGGGTGTGTACAATGTCCGGCCGCTCCTCCCGGAAAACCTCAGCGAGCTTCGGCACCATGGACACATCCAGCCCCAGCTTTTTATCCAGATAGCGGATTTTCACCCCCGCCGCTTCCATGCGGCGGGAAATCTCCGTGCGCTCCGCGTACAGACTGACCACCGCCACCGTATGCCCCCTTTTTTTCAGGGCATAGGTCAGATTTTCGCACATGGTTTCCGCCCCGCCAAAGCAGAAATAGGGAACCACCTGAAGGATTTTCATACGGTTCCTCCCCACCGGCGGTAGCAGGTAAGGATTGTCCGGTTGTATTCCGCCTCGTCGTTGATTTGGGCAAATTTCCGTTGGGCGTTCTCCGACAGGCGCCTGCGATGGTCAGGATCGTTCAGAATCCTCAAAATATCCTGCGCAAGAATCCCATCGTCGTCGCTGAGATAGCCGTCCACTCCGTCTTCAATCAGATCCTTCATGCCGTCGGAGGGGGTGCTCACCACGGGGGTTCCCAGCGCCATGGCCTCCAGGGCGCACATGGGAGTTCCCTCCCACCGGGAGGTCAGGAGCATCACCTTACTGTCGGCGAGCATTTTCATGGGATTGCTTTGGAAGCCCAGAAAATGGACGCTGCCGTTCAGTCCCAGTTCTTCGCAAAGGGCTTTGGTCTCCTCCTCCAGCTCTCCCGCTCCCACGACCGCCGCCTGAAGATCCGGTTTCCGGTCTTTCAGTGCGGCGCACAGGCGCATCAGCCGCTGGGGATTCTTCTGATAGGTCAGCCGTCCCAGGAAGATTACGTCGTAGCCGTAGGAATTGGC
>CAMAKJ010000022.1 GCA_945836055.1 uncultured Clostridia bacterium
CATCGGCGATGATGTGGAGCTTTTCGAAAACTGGCTGTTTGATACCGTGCAGCTTCTCGACGGGATTCCCGTTATTTCCCTTAAGGGCCTGTCGGAAATGAAAACCCGCCTGGGCCGGGAAAAGGACCTGCGGGATCTTCGGCTGATTTCGGATTTTCTGGCACAGAAATAAGGGTGTCCGCGGAAGCGTATCGCTTCCGCGGACATTTTCTATTCTCTGACCATCCGGTAAAACGTCCCCTCGCCGATTCCCGTGGTCTTGGTAAAGGCCCCGCCGTCTATCCGAAAGCCTACGCGTTCATAGCAGGTCACCGCCCGGGTGTTCCAGGTGCGAACCTCCAGATAGAGGGGTTTTTCCGGATAGAGCGATTTCGATATCCGGTACGCCTCTTCCAGAATCCGCCGTCCATAGTGCTGTCCGCAAAGGGTCGGGTTGACGCCAATGCCGATGAAAACCCCGGACGCTTCCTCGGATAGGTTGACAAAGCCTATCAGTGTGTCTCCCTCCAGAAAGGCACGGTAGTTCCTCTCCTTTCCCGGGCGGAAAAAGCCGGTTTCCCGGCGCTTCATTTCTTCGTAGGGCGGCAGATTATAGATGGCGTAGTCACCATCATACCGCCAGGCGCAGATGGTTCGCTGATCCGCCTCTGTTAGAAAGCGGGTTGTCAGGTTCATGGTTTGGCTTCCTCCTGTGGATAGAAAATCTCGTACACCGGATAGACATGGCTGAAATGATAGCCCAGCTTTTCCGCCAGTGCCACGGACGCCGCGTTTTGGGCATCCCAGCTGGGATACAGGCCCCGCCGTGCGCATTCCAAAATCAGCGCCGCGCCGCAGGCCGCGGCCAGTCCCCGGCGGCGGTGATCCTCCCGGGTGTCAATCTGAATCTCGATGCCGCCCCGGTAAGTGCAGTAGGAGGACGCTCCCGCCACAATCTCGCCGCCCTCCAGCGCTGCCACACCCAGTCCCAGCCGCTGATACATGGCAAAGCTGGGGTACTGGGACACCCAATCCCGGCTCCACGCTTCCGTTTGACAGCGTTCATACAATTCTTCCCCGATGGGGTGCAGCGTTACGCCTTCCGGCAGAGCGGCCGCCATGGATTCCAGCTTCCGCAGATCGAAAACCCCCGGCTCCTTTTTGACGGCATAGCGCATCCCCCGCCGGGCGTGTTCCCCGTGAACCCGTTCCAGCAGCCGCGCCCAGGCTTCGCTTTGGGGTACGGCGATGACGAAGGCGGTTCCCAAAAGCAACGCCGCCAACTCCATATGGGGAATTCCGGCGAAAAAAGCAAAATCCCCGGAACGCACCATGGCGGATGCGTCGTCCACAGCGTAAACCGTCCCCATGACGCCCTCCAGTGCTGACCAAACAATCGTTTCCTGCCATCCGGCAAACATCTCCGCCGCCCGGGCCGGGTCGGAAAGTCTCTGAATCATACGAATCGCTCCTTTGCTGACAAAATACCATGGATTTTCCCCGCTGTCAATCACGGGAAGCCTCTTGAGAACCGCGGGAAAGTGTGGTATAATCCAGAAAACGCGGAAAGGATCGCATTATGGAACGAAAAGTCATTCTCTTTGATCTGGACGGAACCCTGACGGATTCCGGAGAGGGCATCATCAACTGCGCCGTGTTCGCGCTGGAGCATTTTGGCCTGAGCGTCCCCTCCCGGGAGGCGCTGCGGAGCATTGTGGGGCCGCCGCTTTTTGATACCTTCCGCCGGTTCGGTGTGCCGGAAGCCCGGCTGGACGAGGCCGTGGCGGTGTTCCGGAGCCGGTACAACCCCATCGGTATTTTTGAGAATCATCCCTACCCCGGCATCCGGGAGCTGCTGGAAGGGCTGAAGCGGGACGGTCACAAGCTCTGCGTCGCCACCTCCAAGCCGGAGGAAATGGCGAACCGGGTTTTAAACCACTTTGACCTGGCATCCTATTTTGACACCGTCTGCGGCGCGGATATGGCCGAGACCCGCTCCTCCAAGGACGCGGTCATCGCCTATCTTTTGGAGCAGAACGGCCGGGCGGACAACATGGTCATGGTGGGCGACACCAAATTTGACGTTCTGGGCGCCGCCGCCCACGGCATCCCCACCATCGGCGTTGCCTGGGGCTACGGTGAGGTGGATGAAATGAAAGCCGCCGGCGCGGCAGCCATTGCCTGTACGCCGGCGGAGCTTCTGGAAATCCTTGGGAAACAGGAGGCATAAGAATGGAATTAAGTGCGTATGTGGAGTCGCAGAAGCCCCACCTGATCGCCGCTTTGCGGCAGAATTTAAGAATTCCCAGTGTGGAAGCCCCGCCGGAAGAGGGCGCGCCCTACGGCCTGGCGGTTCGGGAGAGTTTGGACCATGTTCTGAAAACCGCCGAGGCTCTGGGCTTCCGGACGGAAAACGTGGACGGTCACCTGGGCTGGTGCGAGTACGGCGAGGGTGCGGAAATGGTCGCGGTGCTGGGGCATCTGGATGTGGTGCCCGCCGGAGACGGCTGGACCTGCGATCCCTTCGGCGGAGAAAAACGGGACGGGAAAATCTGGGGCCGGGGCGCGACGGATGACAAAGGCCCCGCCATTGCGGCGCTGTACGCGCTGGCGGCGCTCCGGGATTCCGGCCTGCCCATCCGCCGCCGGATTCGGATTCTCTTCGACTGCAACGAGGAAACCGGCTCCCTGGATGTGAAATACTATCTCGACCACGGCGGTGAGGTGCCTGTGATGGGCTTTACCCCCGACGGAGAATACCCGGTCATCAACGGAGAAAAGGGCATCATCAACGTCCGCTTCTCCCGGAATTTCACTCAGACCGGGGACATCCGGCTGCTGTCCATCCGGGGCGGCACCGCCTCCAACGTGGTTCCCGCCCAGGCCTGTGCCAAGCTGGCCTGTCCGGAAGCACTTGCCCAGCGTATTTCCGCCCTCTACGCACCCATGATTCGCTTCACTAAGACCAGCTACGGCGTATTTGTGGAGAGCTGGGGCGTCAGCGCCCACGGCAGCACCCCGGAGCTGGGAGAAAACGCCATCGGCCGTCTGCTGACGGTGCTGGACACCCTGCCGCTGACCGGGGATTTGGCGAACAGCGTGCATTTTCTGGCTGAAACTCTCGGCATGGAAACCGACGGCGCTTCCGCCGGAATTGCGATACAGGATGATGTCTCCGGGAAGCTGAGCCTGAACCTGGGCACCATCGAAGGAGACGAAACACACCTTTCCCTGACCATCAACTACCGCTATCCCGTCACGAAGGGCTATGACGACTGTGCCCCCATTCTGAACGCCCGATTCGCGGAGGCCGGGTTCACCCGGGATTCGGAGGTGCACAAGGCCAAGCTGTATATCCCGGAGGACAGCTCCCTGGTTTCCACTTTGCTGAGGGTTTACCGGGAGCAGACGGGTCTGGAGGGTGCCCCCAAGAGCATCGGCGGCGGCACCTATGCCAAGGCGCTGCCCAACATCGTGGCCTTTGGCCCCATCTTTCCCGGCGAGGAAGTGCGGGAGCACAAGGCGGACGAGTACATTTCGGTGGACAGCCTGATGCGCAACGCCCGGATCATTGCCGCCGCCATGTACGAAATGGCGAAATAAAGAATCGAAGGTGACCAAAATGAAAATCACAAATGTCCGTTTAGGCCGCATATCCGTTCCCCTGCGTACCCCCTTCAAGACGGCTCTGCGCAGCGTCAACAGCGTGGAAGACGTGATTGTGGAAATCCACACCGACTGCGGTGCGGTGGGCTACGGCGAAGCGCCCCCCACCGGCGCCATCACCGGCGACACCACCGGCGCGATTATCGGCGCGATTCAGGATCACTTTGCCAAGACCATAGTGGGTCGGGATGTGGACGAATTTGAGCCGCTGCTCCAGTCCGTCCAGAAGTGCATCGTGGGCAACTCCAGCGCCAAGGCCGCGGTGGACATGGCGCTGTGGGATTTGTACGGGCAGCTGTACCGCATCCCCGTGTACAAGCTCCTGGGCGGCGGCCGCAAGCAGATCGTCACGGACATCACCATTTCCGTCAACGACCCCGACACCATGGCCTCCGATGCCCGGAAGGCCGTTGCCCGGGGCTACGACTGTCTGAAAATGAAGGTGGGCGTGAATCCTGAGCTGGACGTAGCCCGGCTGGCTGCCGTGCGCAATGCCGTTGGCAAGGACATCGTCATCCGCATTGACGCGAACCAGGCCTGGACGCCCAAGCAGGCGGTGAAGCTGCTGAACCGGATGCAGGAGCAGGGGCTGGACATCGAGCTTGTGGAGCAGCCCGTCGCCGCCCACGACTTTGCCGGCCTTAAATATGTCACCGAGCGCAGCTACGTCCCGGTTCTGGCGGACGAAGCCGTCTTTTCCCCGGAGAACGCCATGACCATACTGCAAATGGGCGCGGCTGACCTCATCAACATCAAGCTGATGAAGTGCGGCGGTATTTACAACGCCCTGAAAATCGCCTCCGCCGCCCAGGTATTCGGCGTGGAGTGCATGATCGGCTGTATGCTGGAAGCGAAGATTTCCGTCAATGCCGCCGTCCACCTGGCCTGCGCGAAAAACATCATCACCCGGGTGGATCTGGACGGCCCGGTGCTGTGCAGTGAGGACCCCATTCTGGGCGGCGCGGTGTTCGACGAGAAAACCATCACGGTTTCCGACGAACCGGGCCTTGGCATCCGCGGCATCGACCCGGCCTGCCTGACCTATCTCGATTAACGGAGCTCAGGCGATTCGGTCTCCGCAACGCATGATACTGATATTCAATTAAAAACTTTAATTCGCAAGAATTGAAGTTTTTAATATGAAGATCATAATGAGACGGGTATCCATGATTTTCTATTCCGAAAATCATGGATACGACAACGCCGCAAGGCGGTGTCTTTCTGATCAAAATGAAAGATTTTAATCAGAAAATAGTATGAAATACAGAAGGCCAGCCCCAATGGGGCTGGCCGCTGTTGCTTTTTCAGAAAATTACTTCTTCTTTGCCGCTTCTCCCTCGGGGAAGATGATTTTGTTCACGAAGAAGAACACCACCATGGAAACGCCGCCGTTGAGCACCGTGGTGCCGATGTTGTACAGCCACGCGGGGACAAAGTAGCCGGCAACAGCCACCCAGATGCAGTTGATGGAGTTGACCACACAGGTGACTACACAGAAGGCCAGCACATACCACAGAGCCTGCCAGGCAATGTTGCCCTTGCTCCGGAACACCCAGCCTCTCTGGATGAAGAAGTTGATGACTTCGCCGATGACCATGGCGATCATGTAGGCGGTGAAGTAGGCAATGCCGCCCTGATCCGCACCGTAGCCGATGATGTACCATTTGAACTCAATGCCAAACAGGGTCAGATTGATGCCTGGGAAGCCAAAGTCCCGGGAGCCCAGAAACGCGAAGGCCGCAGGCAGGAAGGTCAGCAGAAAATACTTGAACACGGTAATCAGGTTGCTGACCAGGACGAACAGGCCGCCCTCCCGAATCCACTTGGACAGTTCGGGATGCTTGTCCACAAAGCCCCTCCACCAGTTTTTGATTGCGTTCATTTGATTAGCCCTCCTTATTTGTTTCCAGTTGCTTCATATATGCCCTCTTGCTGCTCAGGTTGCGGAAGAAGTCCGCGATGGCCCGTCCCAGTCCCCGCCAGAAGTGACCGTTTACCAGGAACACGATGTCGTCCACCATCTTTTCGCTGACCATGCCCCCCGCCATCTTGCCGATGGCCCGGAAAGGCATGTTGTAGATGAACAGGCTGTTCAGGTCGGGCTTACCCTTGGCTTCCGCCTTGTTTTTCATGTTGGTCAGTATTTTGCACACCAGCCGTGCGGGAGCGGACTTGGCATAGTAGAGCTGGCAAATAGCGTCATTGGCGGTCAGCTCGCCGCTCCAATGTCCGTCGGGAATGGGATGGCCCAGCAAGGCCTCAAATTCACCGTTGGTAACCGCTTCAATCCTGCCGCTTTCGTAGCTGGGCAGCTCGCCGTAGGGCGCGGGAGCAGCCTGGCCGACCACATGGACGGTGGCGGTGAGCTTCACGTCGGAAACGCTCGCAGCCACGGAGATTTCATAGTCCGCCGTCTCCACTTCCCAGCGGTCGGTCTTGACGTTGAAATAGCGGAAGGCCTTGTCGTCCAGCTTGACGGTGACGGTTTTGCGCTCCCCTGCCTTCAGGAACACCTTGGCGAAGCCCTTCAGCTCCTTCCTGGGCCGGAAGATGTTTCCGTTCCTGCAGGACACATAGACCTGGGCGACCTCCGCGCCGTCCACCGCGCCGGTGTTGGCCACCGTGAAGGTGACTTCGTCCTTCGTCGCGGAAACATCGGAATAGGCAAAGGTGGTATAGCTCAGGCCGTATCCGAAGGGATAGCGGACGGGCACGCCCACAGTATCGTAATAGCGATAGCCGATGTACAGGCCCTCCCGGTACTCGGCGGTACGCTCTTTACTGGGGAAATAGGGATAGGAGGGGTTGTCCTCCAGCTGGACAGGCCAGCTTTCGTTGAGCTTGCCGGAGGGGTTGACCTTACCGAGCAGCGCATCGGCCATGGCGCCGGCACCGGCCTGACCGCCCAGGTAGCCGTGGATGGCGGCACGGTATCTCTCTTTTCCCGGCATCACAAAGGGCGCGCCGCCGGACAGCACCAGAATCACATTCCGGTTGACGGCGCTAACCGCGTCGATCAGCGCCTGCTGGCCCTTCGACAGCTCCATGCTCAGCCGGTCCATACCCTCGGATTCGGCAATTTCGTCCAGGCCCACACACAGCAGCACCGCTTCGGCGCCCTTTGCCGCATTCACGGCCTCATCGATCAGCGTCTGGTCGGGTTTGGGATCGGTCCGGGAGAAGCCCTTGGCGTAGCCCGTAACGGTCAGGCCCGCGGCGGCCAGGGCATCCTTCAGGCTGTCCAGCTTCGTGGGGTTGACCATGGAGGAGCCGGCGCCCTGATACCGGGGCGTTTCGGCGAAATCGCCGATGACGGCGGTTTTTGTTTCCTTATTAAGGGGCAGAATGCCGTCGTTGTCCAGCAGGACGATGGCTTCCTCGGCGCATTTCCGGGCAATGGCATGGTGGGCGTCCTTGTCAAAGGTCTTGGGGGCCTTTGATACCGCCTCGCTGGTGGAGAATACCACCTTCAGCAGCTCCTCCAGCCGCTCGTCCAGCACCTTCTCGGCAATTCTGCCTTCCTTCACAGCCTTCACCAGGCCAATGGCGCAGTCCGGGCCGGGAGCGGGCATTACCAGGTTGGAGCCGGCCTTCACACCTTCGGTGTGATCGTTGTCCGCGCCCCAGTCGGTGACCACGAACCCGTCAAAGCCCCACTCGTTCCGGAGGATCTCGGTGAGCAGATGGTAGTTCTCGTTGGCGTAGGTGCCGTTAATCTGGTTATAGCTGGACATGATGGTTTGGGCCTTGCCCTCGGTGACGGCAATCTCAAAGGCCGTCAGATAGAGTTCCCGGAAGGTCCGCTCGTCCAGCACGGAGTCCATGCTCATGCGCCGCAGCTCCTGAGAGTTGACGGCGAAATGCTTGGGGCAGGCGGCAACACCGTTAGCCTGGATGCCGCGAATGTAAGAAGCGGCCATTTTGCCCGCCAGATAGGGGTCCTCGGAAAAATACTCGAAGTTCCGGCCGCAGAGGGGCGAACGCTTCATGTTCAGACCGGGGCCAAGAACCACGTTCACGTCATTGGCAGCGGCTTCCTCGCCCAAAGCCCGGCCCAGCTCCTCGCCCAGGTCCGTGTTCCAGGTGTTGGCCATGGAAGCGGCGGTGGGGAAGCAGGTGGCGGGAACGGAGGCGTTCAGGCCAAGGTGGTCTCCTGCGCCTGCCTGTTTCCGCAGGCCGTGGGGGCCGTCGGACAGGAAAATGGCGGGAATCCCCAGGCGCTTTACCTCCCGGGTCGTCCAGGTCGTCCAGCCCTGGAGCAGAGCCGCCTTTTCTTCCAGTGTGAGTTTCCGGATATACTCTTCAACTTTCACAGTGATCTCTCCTTTTTGAAAAAATCGGATACAAACCAGACGCCAGGGCTAAAAAATCTCAGGGCATTCTGTCAGCCCTCGCGTCCGGCAGATATCGGGACGCGGCCCCCCTCCCGAGGGAGGGAGGCCGGCGTTGGGAAAATTACTGGTTGGCTTCTTCGGTGGTTTCTTCGGTGGTGACCTTGATGGTCTTCTTGTAAGACTTAATCAGGGCGAACTCCCACACTGCCAGCAGCACGATCACGACAGCGTCGATCACGTACATCACAACCTGCCATACGGGCAGACCGGGATGCAGAGCCTCCGCGGAGTAAGCGCGGCTGTTGCAGGTGGTAAACAGGATGTTCTTGCAGGCCTGACGGGCCGCGATGATGGAGGTGGCGCTGCTCTGGTCATCCAGAACGGAGGTAACGCTCTCCATGGGGTTCAGGCAGAAGTCGCCGCCGTTACGGATCTGGATGTCCGCGTCCTGGTAGCCGTAGCCGCCGAAATAGTCGGTCAGGACCATGCCCCGGAAGCCCCACTCGTTGCGCAGCACGTTGATGAGCAGCTCGTTGCAGGCGCCGGCGTACTCATTGCCGATGTAGTTGAAGGAGGACATAACAGCCTGGGCGCCGCCTTCCTTCACAGCCAGCTCGAAGGGCTTCAGATAGATTTCCCGGATGGCCTGCTCGGTGGACCAGGTGCTCAGCAGGTTGGTACGGTTCAGTTCCTGATCGTTCAGGGCGAAGTGCTTGATGAAGGAGTAGACGCCGTGCTCCTTGGCGCCGGCAACGGCGTTGGCGGCCATCTTGCCTGCCAGGAAGCCGTCCTCGGAGTAGTACTCAAAGTTACGGCCGGCGAAAGCGGAACGGTGGGTGTTCATAGCGGGAGCGTACCAGCCGGAAACGCCCATCTCGTCAGCCATCTGGCCGATGGAGGAACCAAACTCATGGGCCAGGTCCTCGTTCCAGGTGGAGGCGATCATCACAGCGGCGGGGAAGCCGATGGAGCCCTTGCCGGTGAAGTTGTTGTTAATGGAAGCAGGGCCGTCGCAGTCGATCTGCTGGGTCTTGCCGATGGAGCTGACAGCGCCGCTCTGGTAGCCGCCCACGGAGATGAGCTGCACCATTTCCGGAATCGTAAGCTGATCCAGGAAGGTTTCCCACTTGGGATCGTCGTAATCCAAGCCGCGCATATCCACCATCTGGATGCCGGAGTTCACACCGGTGGCAGGCATCACATCATCGGGATTGTTGAAGGCGGTGGGATCGTAGTTCACATGGGTGTAGTAGCCGGCCTTCTGCTGTGCGGTCATCTCGGTGAAGGCGCAGGGAGCGGTGGCCTCGTCGTAGTTGGCAAAGCCGTCGGCACGGGACAGGTAGGTGATCTGCTCGGTGTTCTCAGCAAAGCCAAACTGGTTGGCGGGAGCAACCTGGTCGGTGGAGCGGCCATCGCTGTAAACGATGTCGGCGCTGACGGCGTAGGTCTTGGAATCGATGACGTTGTGGCTGTCGCTGTTGATGGAAACGATGTAGTCACCCTTCTCCAGCACGTAGCAGCCGTGGCCATAGGTGTCGTAGGAGGCCATGTCCTCGACCTTCCAGGTCAGGGTCAGAGTCTCGCTCTTGCCGGGCTCCAGCAGGCTGGTCTTGTCGAAGGCCACCAGGTTTGCAGAGGCCTTTTCAATACCGCCGTTGGTATAGGGAGGATTGTAGTAAACCTCCACCACATCCTTGCCGGCAACGCTGCCGGTGTTGGTGACGGTGACATCCACGGACAGGACGCCGTCGGACTCCTTCAGCTCGCCCATTTCCTGGGTGAAGGAGGTGTAGCTCAGGCCATAACCGAAGGGGTAGACAACGGTCTTGTCGTAGTCAATCAGACCCTCGGCAGCGGCGGTTTCGTAGAACTTGTAGCCGACATAGATGCCTTCCACATAGCTGACATAGTTGGGGATCACCTTTTCGCCCCAGGACTCGGGCGCTACGTCATCCATGTTGGTGTAGTAGGTAGAACCGAAGTTGTTGTAGCTGGGGGTCGCGGTCAGATCGGCCACGAAGGTGTCCACGGTCTTGCCGGAGGGGTTGACCTTGCCCGCCAGGATCTCGCCCAGGGCGTCAAAGCCGGACTGACCGGTGCCGGGGCAGTAGACAACGCCCTTGATGGAAGGATATTCGTTGACCCAGCCCAGCTCCATGGCGTTGGCGGAGTTGATGATGACAACCACGTTGTCAAACTTGCTTGTAACCGCCTCAACCGTGGCAATTTCCCGGTTGGTCAGCTCCAGATAATGCTTGGAAGCGTCCAGATCGTCGAGCTGAGAGCTGTAGCGGACGCCGGAGGAGCCGAACATGCCGCCCTCCTGGAAGGTGTCCTCGCCGTCATAGGAGTAGGGCAGATCCGCGCCCTCGCCGCCGGAGCGGGCGATCACCAGCAGAGCCGTGTCGGAGAAGGCCTGGGCGTTTTCATAGACACCGGCAGCCTCATACTCAGCCTGGGTAGGCTCGGGAAGGGTCCAGTCCTGTCCCCACATGCCAACCATGGGACGGGAATCCCGGAAATTGGTGTAGAAGTCAGTCAGGTCGGTGTTGTACTCCAGGCCCGCGTCGGTCAGACCCTGCAGCAGGCTGACGATGGGGTAGCTTGCGGACAGCGCGCCGGAACCGGTGCCGCCGTAAACGGGGTTGGTGGAGGACCAGCCGAAGGTATTGACCTTGGTGTTCTTCAGAGGCAGGATATTGTCCTCATTCTTCAGAAGCACGATACCCTCTTCCGCAATGCGGGTGCACAGGTCGGTGGCGGTGGTGATGCTTTCCTCGCTGATGTCGCCGCTGTCACCCAGCGCCAGGTTGACGATGGAATAGACAGGGCCGGTCAAAATCAGATTGACGATGATGACCAGAGCCAGGACGAAGGCGATCCAGGCATTGCCCCGGACCAGCTTCTTCTTTGCCTTGGGAAGCTTGACGACGGCGACAGTAACGACAACCGCCAGTGCCAGAATGACCGCCAGCGCGATCAGGTGGCCCTTCATCAGGCCGATGACGGTTTTGACGTCATCAATGTTGATTCCTAACATTTTGTGACTCCTCCTCATAATTGATTTCTTCTCTCACAGCTCAGGGCGCTGCCCTGTGTGCAACCGCAATATATCATTAAAAATCGGATTGGGAAAGCAAGTTTGCACAAACTGTCATTTTTCCTTCATAAACTGCAAAAACACCGAGTTTTGTTGAAATATAGTCAAAAATAGTGCACAAATGTTAGAATATAGATTTGTGCAATATGCTGCAAGGCATGAAAAAAGGGCGGCTTTCGCCGCCCTTGTCACTGCCCGGGAATCGGGATCAGAACCTTCAATATGAACCAGTTCTCCGCAAGCTGAACCGTGGCGCTTCCGCCGTACTTTTTCGCTGTGTATTGAATACTCTTCAGCCCGAAGCCATGGTTGTCCGCATCCTGCTTGGTGGTCACCGGCAGTCCGTTCCGAAACGCCGGCGGGTCGGGACAGTAGTTCTCCACCTGCAGCACAAGAAACTGCTTCTGGGTTGACAGGGTCAGGTGAATCATCCGTTTGCTCTTGTCCGACAGCTTCAGCTCGTATTCGATGGCGTTATCCAGAGCGTTTCCGAATATGGAGCAAATATCCATCATGTCCATGAAGCCCAGGGATTTCCCGTCCGCCACCACCGTCAGGCCGATGCTGTGCTTCTGGCAGTACAGGCTTTTGCCGGTGAGCACGGTGTCCAGCACGGAGTTGCCGGTCTTGTTCTGGGCCTCGTAGGCCTGGATATCCCCTTCCATCTCGTCCAGCCAGCGGCTGCGCACGGCCGCGTCCGGCTCCGCCCTGAGAGCCGCGATCTGATGCTTGAGATCGTGGTATTTCCGGTTGACCATCTCGATGGAATCCCGGCTCATACGGTACTGGGCATACTGGCTTTCCACCAGCATCTGCATGGCGCTCAGTTCCTTCTGAGCCAGCGCCTCCTTGCGCTGAAGGTGGTAGGCATACAGAATCGCGACGCCGCACAAATCCACAAAGGTGCGGATATTCTGAATCTCACCGGCATACTGGCCGCTGAAGGGGGTGTCCTTCAGATAGAAGCTCAGATTGCTGATGGCAAACACGCACACGCCCATAATGGCCGCGCTGAGCAGGTCGTGCCCCGTAACCACCGGCCGTTCCCGCCGGGGATTGTCCCGCCGACCCAGGAAGGCCATCACGGCAAATACGCCGCCATAGACGCCCACCAGCAGGCCGTAGCGCTGCCACCATACCGCGTCGTTTTCCGGCCACAGGAAGCAGTGAAGCTGCCATTCCAGGGACGCGGTAAACTCCGCCAAAGCAAATGCCTGAACGCAGGTGTAAGCCCCCGCTGTCAAATCCAGATCGTACAGCATCAGAATCAGCCCCAGCATCATAGCCGCCGCCACAATCATGCAGGGAATCCATAAGTACAGCGGGCAGTTATCCGTGGCTACCAAAAACAGGCACTGGAGCACCAGTGCAATTCCGGCAGC
Source organism: uncultured Clostridia bacterium (assembly GCA_945836055.1). Lineage (GTDB taxonomy): Bacteria > Bacillota > Clostridia > Oscillospirales > Oscillospiraceae > Faecousia. The sequence goes on from CAMAKJ010000022.1 coordinate 12,462, forward strand.
GGGAATCCGCCGCCGGAGGGGCATCCTGGGCTCATACTGAACCAGAAAAACCAGGCAGGCCATCCACTCGGCAATGCCCGTGTAGGCCCGGGGAATATCCAGAATATTCACATTCATAGAACCATACCGCCGACATAGTTCGTCAGCGCCTCCATGAACTCATTCTTTCTGGCGCGGCTGATGAGCAGCGGTTCTCCGTTGATCACGGCGCAGCCGTCCTGGATGCCGTCCACATGCCGCAGCGACACCAGATACCCCTTATTGCACCGGAAGAAATTATGTCCCGCCAGTTTTTCCTCAATTTCCTTCATGGTTCCGGCGCACTGGTAATCTCCGGAACCGGCATGGACGATCAGATTATGTCCCTGGCTCTCCACATAATAGATGGAATCCACATCCAGCTTCTGGGTTCCGCCCTTGACGGAAATGACCAAGAAGTGTTTGGCTCTGGATTTGACCCGGCTGATGGCCCGGTTCAGCCGCTGGGAGAAGGCGAAATAGCTGATGGGCTTGAGAATATAGTCCATGGCGTCCACCTCATAGCCCCGGATAGCGTACTGGGCCAGATTGGTGACGAAGAGGATCACCACGTTCGAATCCGTGTTCCGTATCCGCTTGGCGGTCTCCATGCCGTCGATCACAGGCATGGAAACATCCAGCAGGATCAGGTCAAACTGTCCTTTGAAGCTGTTGAGAAAGGAAATCCCATCGGGGAAGGAAGACACCTCCAGCTCCTGCCCAAAATCCCGGGAATACTGCCGCAGATATTCCTGCAGTTTTTCGGCATAAATCGCCTCGTCTTCGACAATCGCTATCCGCATTGTCCTCCGCTCCTTTCCGATCATTGGGAACGCGCCTGATTATTTCGCGGGATACTGGTATCAGTATACAGGAACCCACGGGGAAACGCAATACAAAATCTGGATTTCCCGGAAAAAGAGTCATTTTTCCGGTCTTTCCCTTCCCAGGCAGTAAGCAAAAAGCCGCGGCTGCATCCCCGGAACATCCCGGAATGAAGACGTGGCTCCCTGTTTTCGCTGCCAGCCCTGTCAGAATACCAGATCGCAGCGCTCCCGAATCCCGAATTCTTCAAAATACCGTGTCTCCATAGGAATCCACTCCTCAAAGAAGCGTCTGTGGAGGAATTCCGGGCGCTGCAGAATCCGCGCTCTGCGGATTTCCGGGTCAACGGTCAGAAAGATTTTCAGATCGTAAACCTCCCCAAAGTACGGATGGAGACTGTAGCTGCCCTCGACGATGTTCAGTTTCCCGGGCGCGGTCATAATTCCCTCCGAGAGTGTGAAGGTTTTGCAGTCGAAGGGGCGGTAGCAAATCCATCTCCCGGCTTTCAGCGGCAGCAGCACCTCCTCCCGGAAACGCTCATAGTCCACGTTTCCGCCAACCTGGGCATACCGTTCCTTCGTTCGCTGCTCCGTACGGAGGAAAAAGTCGTCCATGTGGAAGACATTGCAGTCATAACGCTCCGCGATCTGCCCGGCCAGCGTCGTCTTGCCGGCGGCGCAGCTGCCGTCGATGGCGACGGTAACCTGCTCCCGCCGGGCCAGCAGCCGGTCAATCCGGCTGAAGACCGTTTCCAGATTCTTTTCTTCCATGGTAACCCCCTTATCGGTGAAAAATGTCAAAAAAGCGGGTCATCCAGCTGGATTTTGTCACGTTTCCGCTGTAAACGTAACAGGTTTCCACACCGTAGCAGACCTCGTACCACACGCCGCCCCGGGTGTTGCGGACGGCGGACGCCGCTTCCAGCGCGGTTCCCCTGGGTACGGTCTGAACGCACACCGACCGGGCGTCGGTTTCGTTGCTGCAGGGCAGGCTCATCAGCCGGGTCTGCTCCGTTGTCTTCACACCCCGGCTCTCCGGTTCTACCGCTTCCAAGGTGCAGCCGGTCAGATAGGTTTCCGGGCGGTCTTTGTCGGTGTCTTCCAAAATTTTATTCACTGCCGCCCTGCTCTTGTAGAGGCTGTATAGCTTGCGCGCCATGTTCTGCCGGTTGATGGTCACGGTACCCACCTTCCGGCCCACCGCAAATTCGTCGTACAGGGTATAATAGGTGGAATCCATCAGTTCCGTGAACTGGCCGAAGTCCCCGTCCCCCACCAGCATACACCCAGCCGACCACATCCCCCGCCCGGCGGTGTGGTTGCCGGTGCGGGTGTGAATGTTGATGCTGTCGGCATCGGCAGCCGTAAAGCCGCCGGGGGTCATGTACACGGCGGAGATTTTATCGTCTTCCTCGCTGTCCCGGAGGTGGAGGGCCTCATAGGCCCCCATGTGCTTCACGGAATACAGCTCATAAGTGCCGTCCCGCACGGTGGCGGGCCCCACCTGCCCCACGCCCTCCAGCTCCCACGCCCCGTATTCCAGCGGGCGGTCGGGAATGGTGCTGCAGTTCTGGTTGAAATAGGCGAGGTACGGCTCCCCTGCCGCGTCCAGCCTGACCGCCACGCACACCGCCGAGACCCGGTAATAGGTCAGATCGGAGAGGGTTTTGTCATCCAGGTTGTCGGAGCAGCCCTCAAAGAGAAACAGTGCGCACAGTCCGTCCTCCAGGGTTTTTCGGACGGCATCGTTGCTGCGGATGTAGTAATCGGTCATCATTTCCACATAACGCCGGCGCTCCGGGTTATTCATCAGCTGGGAAAGATCGGCCCTGTAGGGATCGCCGGACGTATAGGCAAGCGCCCCTTCCGGAAACAGGGGCGCAATCAGAATCAGGGCCAGGAACAGGGACAGGAGTTTTTTCATAGGGGAACCTCTTTTGTCTATGTGCTTATCGGGATAACGCAGCAAAGCGGTAAATTGAAATTTGTGCATCTAACGGGATCGGCCT
>CAMAKJ010000023.1 GCA_945836055.1 uncultured Clostridia bacterium
AATCCGTTTTCCCTGGCATTCGCAGAATGCCATCGTTCCGAAGGAACGATAAATTTCAATTTACCGCTTTGCTGATTTATCCCGATAAGCACATTTTATTTTATACGGTATGGAACCAGGCGGTAAAGGTCTCCTGCTGGCCGGGCTTCAGGCGCAGAAGCCCCGCGCCGGAGTTCAGGCAGTTCACGGCGCCGCACTGTGGCGCAATGCTGAGAAAGCCCTTGGTTCCGTCGCCGTTCCAGACCTGCCACTGGTCAAAATTATCGGATACCGTAAACAGAATATCGTCCAGCTGCGCCGTGGTGCCCGCGGAGGTGAAGAAACCGGTGATGGGTTTTCTCTGGGGGCAGCCTCGGATGCAGAAGGTCTTTTCCTCCTCCGACAGGTCAACCAGCTCGCCGGTGGGAATGTGACAGTTGTTCTTCACCCACTTCCTGCCCAGGGGCACGCGGAACCACTCCGGCGCAAGGAAATTGGTATGCAGTCCGAAGGTCAGGGGCATATCCGTCTTTCCGGTGTTTTCAAAGGTATAGCGCTGATGAAAGCCGGTTTCGTCCAGATAGTAATGGGTGGTGACCAGAAAAGGAAAGGGAAAAATCTCCCCGATATTGCGGTAAGAGGCCTTGACCGACAGCGCCGTTTCCTCCTCCACCCGGAATGACGCGTGGCGGAGCTGGCCGTGAATGTTGTTCTGGCAGCGCTGCTCGTTCAGGGGCAGATAGTAGGTCTGGCCGTCAAAGCGGAAGGCCGCGTGCTCCGTGCGGTTCGGCGGCAGCAGCAGGGGAGAGCCGTAGCCCGCCGCAGTGATGCTCAATAAAAGATCCGTGTTCTCGGGGCAGCGCAGGATCTGCTTTCCCCCATGGCTCAGGCGGATGGTGTTCATGCCGTACTGGGGAGACACATCCGCTTCCCAGCCGTACCCGGAAAGGGAAATCAGGTTTTTGCCTTTCATGCTGTGGCCTTCTTTCGGTCAGTATTTCAGACTTTCCATGCTTTTTTCAACCTGAAGGGATTTGGCGCCGTCGGTGCGCATGGCAATAAAGGTGTAAATGGAGTCCGCAATCGTCAGCGCGGCCACCCGGGAGGCGATGGAAACTACCCGGTATTTTGTTTCGTTGGAATTGGTATTCAGGCTGACGTTTGCCAGCTTGGACAGGGGGGATTTGCCGGCGCTGGTCAGGGAGATGATCTTTGCGCCCCGGTTTTTGGCCACCTGGGTGCTGTCCACCACGCAGCGGGAGCTTCCGGAATGGCTGATGGCGAACACCGCGTCCCGCTCGTCCAGGTAATTGCAGGCGATGACCTGCAGGTGGGGGTCGGTGTACACGGACGCGTCCAGCCCCAGCCGCAGCAGCTTGTGGTGCAGGTCCATGGCCACGGGCGCGGAGCCACCCAAACCGAAAATCACGATTTTCCGGGCGTTCATCAGCACCTGGGCGGCGGCCTCCAAATCGCCGGGGTCCAGCATGTCCCGGGTGAACTGCAGGGCGAAAATGGCGCTCTGAAACACCTTGTCCCGTACCTGCAGAATGCTGTCGTCTGCGGCGATGTCCTCGTGGATCATCTCGCTGGGGGAAACGGTCGCCTGGGCCAGGGTCAGCTTCAGATCCTCGTATCCGCTGAAGCCCAGCTTTTTGTAGGCGCGCACCACCGTGGGATCCGAGACGCCGCAGGCTTCCGCCAGTGCGGCCACGGACAGATCAATGATCGCTTTGGGGTTCTGCTGGATATAGACGGCGACCTTTCGCTCGGATTTGCTGAGATGGGGCAGCGTATTTTCGATCCGAAGAAGCAGTGCTGCCAGTGAAGTTTCCTGTACTGCCATAATGTGATTCCTTTCTTCCCGAAGCGCGCCGGATTTTATGTTATTATATCACAGTTATTTCCAAAAAGAAAGCGCTCAAAGCCCTGGGAAGAAAAAAACGGGCAACAGACAGGCCATACCGGAAACAGGGGATTTTCCTATTGAGCATGAGCCGAAAAAATGCTTATCGGGCCATCGGGAACCGGGAGAGCCCGGATTCTGGATGGGCCGATAAGCATTTCGGATACCTATGCAATTAACCGACGGGATGAATCTCCCAGTTTTCGCCGTAGATGCCGGGGAAAGCGCCTCTCGCGATCAGGGGAGCGTTGTCCTCATGGCCCAGCAGCCATTTGTTGGTCGCCCAAAGGCAGGGGCTTTTCTCCTTGCTGCCGTCCAGCGGCAGGTTGGTGCCCCGCTGCAGACCTACGATGCAGCTGAAGCCGTCCTTTGTCACCTCGCAGGGGCAGAAGTGCAGAGTGTCGGCGTACACCTCAATCATTTCGCCCCGGGCAAGGTAGAAGGCCTGAACCTTCCGGGCATCCAGGCGGCCGTCATCGTCCAGGTCCTCCCGCTTGGCCAGCAGCAGGACCAGCTCCCGGACGGCGATGTTGAACTCGCTGCAGGTGTGCCATTCCAGGGCGTTTAAGCGGTTGGAGTGGCCCCAGCACAGGCCAATCTGCTCGTCCAGCTGCCCGCAGTACCGCTCCCGCAGAGCCTGGGCTTCGGGCAGGCTGTCCAGCTCCGGGACGGCCGCCACATACCGGCTGCCTTCCTCCGGGAAGGGCAGAGTCTCCGCCGCCGCGCAAAAGGCGGCGGTATCTTCCTCGATAACCCGGCCGTAGCGCCGGAATTCCGGGTCCCGGACGGAATAAATGGGAATCCGGGGATTTGCCAGCCGCAGGGCAGGAAGCTTATCCATTGACAATCACTCCTTCGTGGCTTTTCATGAATTCCAAAACCTCTTCGTATCCCGGAATTCCCGCCTGGGCGCCGAAACGGGTGCACTTCAGGGCGGAGGTCGCGGAAGCGAAGCGGCAGGCGTCATAGACGTTCATACCCTTCAGCCGCGCGGCTACAAAGGCGCCGTGGAAGGTGTCGCCCGCGCCGTTGGAGTCGATGGCCTTCACGGGGAACACGGGATAGCGGACAGCCTTGCCGCTTTCCCAGAGAAAGCCGCCCTTGCTGCCCTGGGTGATGACCAGCACCTGGGGATGGTATCTTTCTTCCAATACCCTGGCGGCGTCCTCCGCACGGTCGCAGCCCGTGATTTTCTTCGCGAATTCCTCGCTGGGGATCAGCACGTCCACCAGCGGCAGCAGCTCCTCGATCCGGGGATAGGCGCCGCCGGCGTCCAGACTGACGGTGACCCCAAATTCACGGGCCTTTTTCGCCGCGAAAATGGCGCAGTCCAGCTGGTTGCCGTCCAGATGCAGATATTGGGCGCCCTTCAGAAGCTCCAGATTTACATCCTCCGCCGTGGGCGCGGCGGCCTGGCCCCGGTTCCACACGCAGGTGCGGCTGCCGTTGCTGACGTTCAGCAGCACCACACTGTGAAAGGTCAGTCCCGGATTGACCTTGACACAGGAGGTGTCCACGCCGTACCGGTCCAGCTCGCCCTTAACAAAGGTGCCGTACATATCATCGCCAACCGTGCCCATGTAGCAGGCGGATTCTCCCAGCTTGCTGATGGCCACCAGCCCGGTGGCACAGGGGCCGCCGCACTGGAACTTGGTTTCCAGGCCCCGGAGCTTGGTGTCCTCCCGGGGGAAGGAATCCATGGTCATGAGAATGTCAAATACCGACGCGCCGATGCCGACTACCTTTGCCATTACCGATCCGCTCCCAACAGTTTGATCTTGCTGATGGCGAAGTCCTTCACCCGGTTGGTGGGCTCCTTCATAAACAGGTCCAGAGCCAGAATGCTGGGATCCACCGCCCGGATGCCGTCCAGCAGGGAGCAGCACACATCGGTGCCGAAGTTGATCTTGCGGATACCGGCCTTCACCGCCGCCTGTATCTGATCGTCGGGCACGCCGGAGCCGCCGTGGAGCACCAGATGGGCCTTCTGCCCCTCGTGGAGCTCCCGGATGCGGTCGATGGCCAGGACGGGAGCCTGCTTGTAGTGGCCATGGGCGGTGCCGACGGCCACGGCCAGGGCGCAGACGCCGGTGCCCTCTACGAACCGGGAAGCGTCCTCCACCTTGGTGTAGTCGGTGCTGACGCCGTCGGCGGCCTTGCCCACCAGGCCCAGCTCACCTTCCACGGTGACGCCCATTTCGGCGGCCATTTCCACAACACCCTTCGTAATCTCGATGTTTTTCTCGATCGGCTCACGGGATGCGTCGATCATCACGCCGGTGGCGCCGTAGCGGAAGGCGCGGAGTACCTCGGGGACGCCGGCGCCGTGGTCCAGATGGAACGCCACGGGGGTTTTCATATTGTCCATGGCTTCCCGGATGACGGGAGCCACATACTGGGCAAGCTCGGAATCGAACAGGCGGCTGTACATCTGGAAGATCACCGGCGCGCCGGTTTCCTCCGCGGCCTTCATAACGCCCAGAACGGTTTCCAGGTTGTAAACATTGAACGCGGGGACGGCAAAGCCGCCGGCTTCGCCAAGGTCAAGAATCTCTTTCAAACCATAACGCATGACTTTATACCTCCCGATTACACGGTATCAAAATGGAGATTGGGAACGTACTTGCAGAATTCTTTGATCTGCTCGGTGCAGGAACCTTCGATCTCAGAGAAGTGATGGATGTAGGGTCCTTCGATGAGCTTGCGCTCCAGCTTGTCCAGATCGTCGAACTTCGCCCACAGGTAGGTGCCGAAGGTGTAGGGGCCTTCCGCGCTGTCGCACTCTTCCACCAGGATGGAATACCTGCCGTGATCCTGGTCGATCCGGGCCACGGTGAAGTGACCCTCCTGAACCTGGAACCACTCCCGCATGTTGACGCACTTGCAGGTTTCGCCCTTGCGGTGCAGGGAGTAGGCGAAGGGGCCGCAGTGCCACAGCAGCTCGATGTTCCGGTCCGTGGGATGCCGGGTGGTGAACTCGCCCAGGAAGGGCTTCCGCTCGCCGAAGGTCAGGCTCTTCAGCAGAATCTGGGTCAGTGTGGCGTGCATATCGCTCTCGCAGCCGATGATGTAGCCCATGTCTGCCAGAATGCCGTAGGCGGTGCAGGGCATGGCGTCCACCATCAGCTGCATGGCGGTCCAGCACTCCGCGGAAATGGCGGAAACGTTGTATTCCGCGAAAATTTCCTGGTACAGCAGGACAAAGGCGTAGACCTTTTCAACGACAGGCTCTGTCAGATCGTCCACCTCGTACATCTGCCGCAGCTGCGCGGCGCCGGCCGCCAGCTCGGCCTGCCGGGTCTGCAGAATCCGGTTGTACTTGTCCTGAATGACGGCCAGGTTGATGGGAATCACCTGGATATTGAACTGCTCCATCAGCTCGCTCTCATTGAAAATCACGGAGCAGAAGGGCTTGGGACGCATGCCCACCTGGGCCACCCGCAGATTGGTGAAGTTTTTCACCGCGCAGGCAACGGCGGCAAACCGATGGAAGCCATCCGCCAGGAGGGAGTCCTCCAGACGGCAGTTTTCAATGTAAGTAAAGGGAATGTTCATTCTCTGGAGCATCCGGCTCATGCCGAACAGGCCGCACTGGGTGTCCGTGTAACGGGTGCCGTCGGGCAGGAAGGAATCGTCCTGGGGGCCCCACAGCAGCACGGGCTTGCCCATGGCCCTGGCGACCATGCCCGCCACCTCTTCGTTGCCGAAGTTGCCGGGAATCAGCCACACCGCGTCCACCTTTTCCTTTTGGAAGCGGTCAATGACCGCGTCCACGTCCTTCTCGTTGTACAGGACATTCACATCGTTGATACCGTTCAGATCGACAAAGGAGATATGCGCATCCGCAAAGTGCTCTTCAATATACGCCACTGCTTTTGCACAACGCTCCTCCGCTTTTTCCCAGTTGAAGATACCGGGGCGGGGGGTTACGTCTCTGCGGATGGGAACCAGACCGATTTTTACAGAATACTGAAGCATACTGCCATTCCTCCTAAATATAACCAGATCCGTTAAGCTGCCCGGGCCGTCCCGCCGCGCAGACCGCTGGGGACAGAAAGACACCGGGCCACGCACACACTGCGCTATCGTTATTCTAGCACCCCCGTTTTCTAATGAACATTTATCTAACTTACGAAAAAGGAATCGGAATTTGTCCTGGATATATATAATATTCACAAAAATGACAGCGGATTTCTGGCAGCCGGGAGACAAAACCCCCGGAGCGGAAAACGGTTTCCGCTCCGGGGGCTTGGAAAGTGTCCTATTCCTCCAGCTCCCACTCCAGGTCGTCGCTGCCCAGAATGTCCGGCTCGATGTACGTCAGGGGAATGATGATCTTCACCACGACGCCGCCTTCCGGGCGGTTTCCGATGGTGAACGCCGCGTTGGAGCCGTATATCAGCTGCAGACGCTGGCGCACGTTGGCAACGCCGATGCCGCCCTGCTTGTTTTCCTCCGTCTGACCGGACTGCAGCTTCTGCTCCATCTGGGGGGACAGGCCGTAGCCCGAATCCTTCACCGTAATGTTCAGCCGGTCATCCGTCACATAGGCATGGACGATCAGCTCAGAGGCTTCGTCCTGGGCCCGGACGCCGTGCTGCAGGGCGTTTTCCACTACGGGCTGCAGAATCATGGTGGGAATCAGGGCGTTCCGGGCGGCTTCCTTGGCGGAGAAGGTGGTGGTCAGCCGGTTGCCGTAGATGAGGCGGTATATTTCGGTGTAATCCTGCAGCATGTCAAATTCCTGCTGACAGGTGATGAACTGCCGGGTGGTGTTGACCGTGATGCTGCGGAAATACCGGCTGATGCGCTGGACGATCTCCGCAATTTCCGTATTGCCCTGGATTTTTGCCATGGCGTTGATGGTTTCCAGGGCGTTGTATATGAAGTGGGGGCGGATCTGGGTCTCCAGGGAGCGGTACTTATACTCCAGAATCTGGATTTCCGCGTCCTTTTTCATCCGCTCCTTCTCCACCAGCTCGTCCAAAAGCTCGCGGATGCGCTCGGTCATGTAGTTCATGGTATCCGCCAGACGGCTGATATCGTCGCTTCCCGTAACCGGGATGTGCTGGGAGAAATCGCCCTCCGCCACACGGGTCATGGCCTTGCGCAGCTCGGTCAGCTTCTGGGTCAGGATCCGGATCAGCACCGCCAGCACGCCGATTCCCAGCATCAGCCCCAGACAGCCGTAGAAGATACCGTTCTGCACAATGCGGCGGACCATCTGCTGGTATACGCTGGTGGAGCTGACGCCCACCGTCAGCCAGTTTCCGCTGACACTGGACACGGTATAGTAGTCCAGCTGGGACCAGCTTTCCTGGCTGGACAGCACGCCGCTCTGGACATCCGACACGATTTTCTCCCGGGTCTGCTCCGGCAGCTCGGTGCCCGCCGAGGAGAGGTAATTGCCGCTGCCGTCAAAGAACAGAAAGCCTGTGTTTTCGTACACATCGCTGACGCTGAACAGGCTCTGCTTCATATGGATTACGGCCTTGCCCACCCGGCGCAGAGGGGAGGTGGTATACACATCCCGGAGGATGTATACGCCGCCGTCTTCCCCGCGATACCAGTTGCTGTTGCCGTAGGTAACCGCCTGGTACTGCTCCAGAATGGCAATGCAGCTGCTGTGGATGGCGCTGGATACGCCCGGAAGGTATGTGGTTTTCCACCCGGAATTGAGCCGGGTGCCGTCTGCCAGCTCCAGCACCACATAGTCATACTCCGAAGAATCCGTGACGGTCTGCGCCAGCGCGTAGCGCAGACTCGCCTGGGTAGTGCCGGAGCTTTCGGCCTGGGTGCAGGCGTCCATCAGGGAGGGGATGCCCAGCGCCGCCATCCGGGAATAGATGGAGTAGCTGGTGGACTGCTGATGCTCGCTGAAATTCAGGGCCACCTGCTCGGTGAGCATTTTCAGATTCTGGGTGCTCTCCTCCTCCAGAACCGCCGCCGCGGTATGAATCTGGTTATAGGTAATGGTGCAGATGGCAAAGGCCAGCGAACAGATGTAGACGATCAGGAGCTTTGCCGCGAAGGGCAGCTGATTGAACTTCTGGAACATGGGCGCGCCTCCCTTATTCGCCGCATTTGCTGAACCGGTACTCCGTCGGGCTCATATTCTCCATTTTCCGGAAAACATTGTAAAAGCTGATGTAGTTTTCATACCCGATGGCGTAGGCAATGTCCTCCACACGCATCCGGGTATCCCCCAGCATCTGCTTTGCCACCGCCATTTTGGCGTTGATGACGTGCTGGCGGTAGGTAATGCCGGTTTCCTTGCGGATGAGCATGGACAGGTGGTTCGGGGAGACGTAGAACTTGGCTGCCACGTTCTCCAGCATCAGCCCCTCCGTCACGTGGGAGCGGATATACTCCAGGACGTTCCGCACCAGCGTGGAATTGGCGGGGACGTTGATTTTCTGCAGCTCCTCGAAGAACCGGTTCAGCCAGGCCCGGGCATCCTCCAGGGTTTCCAGCTTGGTGATGTCGTAGACCGTGATGTCCATGGAATCTCCCCAGTGAGAGGTGTCCACCTTCTCCTGCATGGCCTTGGTGCAGAAGAACATCAGCATAATCCGCACAATCCGCAGCTTTCCGCCGCTCTTTTCCATCAGCGTCTGCCATACCTGGTCGGCGGTGATGGTGTCGGTTTTCTGGGCCATTTTGCCGCACAGCTGCTCCAGATCCACCAGCCGGGTCATTCTGCTGCTGTAGGACGCCTGGTTTCCGTAGAAATCCATGGCGGTATGCCGCCCGTAAATCACATGCATCAGCAGCGTCTGCCGCACCTCCTCATAGGCGGTGCGCAGCTGGGAGGCGTCTGTATGGAGGTCGCTGACCGCGATGGTCAGTTCCAGAAGGTTCTGGGAAACGGCGTCGGCTATCTTTCTGGCGAGAATCTGCCAGGTATCCGTCTGCTTCAGCAGGCCACAGTACAGCACCAGATCACCGTCAACCACCGTGGAGACGATCTCCACATCCTCCGGAATCTCCATGAACTCAAGGCGCTGCAGCATGGGGCCGGTGATTCCCTTTTCCGCCTCCGCCGAGATCAGGAAAAAGCCCCGGGGAACCTGGCTGGCGAAGCCCAGAAAAACCGAATCGGCCTCGTCGGACATATTGGCGGTCAGAGCGCTCATCAGGCGGAAGCGCCGCAGCGCCAGATTCCGCCGTTCCGATTCCCGCGCCGTGTCCCGATCCTTGTGCAGGCTCTCCACGGCCCGTTTCAGGGATTTGCACAGCTCGTCGTTATCCAAAGGCTTGAGGATAAAGTCGAAAGCGGAGAGCTTAATGGCCCGGGAGGCGTATTCGATTTTTTCGTAGGCTGTGATGAAGATGACCCGGGAGTCGGACAGAGTCTCCCGCATGGCTTCCATCATAGCCAGACCGTCCATTTCGGGCATGTGGATATCCGCAAGGACGATGTCCGGATGGTATTTCTCGATCATTTCGCATCCCTGGCAGCCGTTATCCGCAACGGCAACCAGCCGCAGACCCAGTTCCTTCCAGGGAATGGTACGCTGCAGGGACTCCAATGCAATCGGATTGTCTTCGACGATCAGGGTTGTGTATTCCATTCAAAAGCACTCCTTTTTTGGGGAACCCCGCCCGAACTGCGCCGGGCGCAGTATGGGCTGACTGTATCGCATACCGGCATCGCGGCTTTTTGGTGACTTCCTTATTTTACCAGATTTTCGCTTTTCACTCAACAGGAATTTTCTGGATGAAAAGCGCTGCGCCCCATCCTGTGGGGCGCAGCAAAAAATCAGAACTTCCTTAGCCCTTAACAGCACCGGCCATAACACCGCTGACCACATATCTCTGCAGGGAGAAATACAGAATCAGAATCGGCAGCATCGCCATGATGAAAAACGCAAACGCCAGGTTCAGCTCCGCTGTATTCTCGTTGAAATACACGATCTGCGCCAGAGGAAGGGTGCGGCTGGCTTTGTCACGCAGAAGCACCACAGCCGTATTGTAGTCGTTCCAGACATACACCGTGTTCAGAACAAGCTGGGTTGCATTGATGGGCTTGAGCAGGGGGAACACAATCTGCCAGAAGGTGGCAAACTTGCCGCACCCGTCAATTTCCGCGGCCTGCTCCAGCTCTCTTGGCACCGTTTTGACAAAGCTGGTAATGACCAGTATGCTGATGGATACCTGAAGACCGGACCGGGCAATGATGAAGCCGAGATTGGTGCTGACCAGCCCCGCCTTGTACATATTCAGGTACAGCGGCAGCATGATGCACTGGAAGGGAATCAGGGTGCCCATGGTCATGACCGTGTACATGAGGGAGTAGAACCGGGTGTTGTTCCGGGCCAGAACCCAGGCCGCCATGGAACACACGATCATCAGCAGGAAGATGGTGGGGATGGTGGTCAGGACGCTGTTCTTCAGACCCACCAGGAACTGCTCGTTTTCGGTGATGACCCGGATGTAGTTGTCCAGAGTGGGATTCTTGGGCCAGGCAAGATGGTTGATGGTGATTTCGCTTTTGTACTTGATGGAGTAGATCACGCTGATGTAGAAGGGAATCAGGGTAATACACACCAGGGCGATGCAGACCAGCTTCTTTGTGGCATCGGCGAGCCTTTCCCGCCGGTGCTGACGCTGCAGAATCTGCTCACCGGTCATAACGGATGTCCTTGTCATGCTTCCACCTCGCTCTTTCTGAAGAAGTAAGTGACAACCCGGGTCAGCAGCACCAGAACGATGGTCAGCATCACAGCGGACGCCTGGCCGAGTCCGGCCTTACTGTAGCCGAAAATGTAATCGTAGATGAACATGGCGGAGGTCTGGGCGGCCTCCATGTTTCTGGCGACGGCCATGGGATAATCGAAGCAGCGCAGGCCCCATGCCAGCAGCAGCGTCACGTTGGAGGTAAAGGAGGGAACCAGCAGGGGCAGGGTCACATTGGTGAAGCGCTGCAGGGTGTTGGCTCCGTCCAGGGTGGCGGCCTCGTAGTAGTCGCCGGGAATTGCCTTCAGGCCGGCGATATAGATCAGCATACAGTAGCCCATATCGCGCCAGATGGCGATGACCGCCATGCCCGCAACAACCTGGCTGGACTGACCCAGGGGGCTGGCAGCGCCGAAGAGAACGGAATAAACGTCGGTATATACATAACTCCAGACAATGGCGGCGCTGGTCAGAGCCGTGGTGAAGGGCAGGAACATCATTGTCCGGCAGGCATTTGCAAATTTGGAATTCTGGAACAGCAGCAGCGCAAACGCGAGACCCAGCACGTTGGCTCCGATGTCGTAGATGACGGTAAAGGTCAGGGTGTGCACAAACGCCTGCTGGAAATAGGTGTTCTTCAGCATCAGGATGTAGTTGTGCAGGCCGTTGAACTCTTTTTTGTCACTGATAATGCTTTTCCAGTTTGTAAAGGAGTAGGGAATGCCCTGAAGAAAGGGAATCAGAACCACATAAGCAAACAGGGCGAACGCGGGGAGCAGGAACAGCAGGTTGGTTCCCTGCGTTTTCAGCTGCCGGACTCTGCGGCCGCGGGCGAGCTGATTGTCTTTCGAATATTTCACAGCAATTCCTCCGAATCAAAACCAGGGGATTTTTCGCAGCAGGGAAACCGTGCTTCCGGTTTACCGTACCGGAGACAGAAACGAAAAAAGAGGATGCCCGTACCCGAAGATACGGGCATCCATCGTGCTGACAGGAAAAGGGAAGATGCCGGATCAGCCGTTTTCTGCGATGTTCTGGTCGAACTTTGCCTGCATAGCCTTCAGGCACTCCTCGGGAGACTGGTTGGAGCCGTTGGAGTAGCTCTCGGCGAAAGCGGTCAGATAGGTTCTCCAGTCAGTGGTGAACTGGCTGTTGAAAGGAGCGGTGAAGTCGCCGTAGTGGGCAATATTGCCGCTGCCCTTGATGGAGGCCAGAGTCTTGACGATGTCAGGCGCGTTGTCCGCGACGGAGCCGTTCAGCAGAGGCATCAGGGAAACTGCGGACCAGGAGCTGCCGCCCTCGGTGACCCAGTATTCCATGAACTGCACGGCGACATCGTAGTTCTCGGCGTTGGGGTTGACCATGAAGCACTGGTCGACCTGAACGTTCAGCTTGGCGGAGCCTTCGTCATCGATGGGCTCTACAAAGAAGCCATACTCAAAGTCGGAGCCTGCGATCATGGCTTCCAGATCGCCGATGCCCCAGGAGCCGAAGTACATCATAGCAGCCTGGCCGGAGGTGAACACTTCCAGAGCGGCGTTCTGGTCATTGACCATGGCGTCGTCCCGCATCCACTGCAGACGCTTTGCCCAGGTCTCCAGGCCTTCCGCGAAGTAAGGATAGTCAGCCAGCTTGGCCTCGCCGCTCATCAGCTTGGAGAACAGGTCGTTGTCGCCGGCGGCCAGAGCCTTGGTCCAGATGTAGTTACGCATTTCGATATCGCCAAAGACAGCGTCGCCGAAGGCATGGGCCCAGGGGTCAATACCGGCGTCAGCGATGGTCTGGCAGGCGTTCAGCAGCTCGGTGTAGGTCTTGGGCTCACTCAGGCCCAGGTCGGAAAAGATCTTCTTGTTGTAGAAAACGCCCCAGGTCTTGAAGTCGATGGGGAAGCCGTAGATCCGGCCGTCGGCGGACACGTCGCCCAGGTCGCCGGAGGGCAGGCCCAGACCGTTGATAACCGCGTTATCGGTCAGGTCGGCAACATAGCCCTGCTCCACCAGGTCGGGATACAGGCCGGGGTTGCCCATCATGATTTCAGGCTGGTCGCCGGAAGCCAGAGCGGTCTGCAGCTGGGGGAAGTAGTCAGTGCCCTGGTTGTACATGACGTTGTCCCAAGTGATGTTGTATTCGGGATGCTCAGCGGCGAAGGCAGCCTCAACGGCGTCCAGGCCGGCCTGCTTGGTGGTCTGCACCATGTAGTGGAAAACGGTAATCTGGACATCCTTCACTTCGCCCTTCGCCTCGGTAGCGGCAGGTGCGTCCGCCTTGGGGGCTGCAGTGGTGGAAGGAGTCTCGGTGGACTTGGAACCGCAGGCGACCATGGTGAGCGCCATGACGAGAACCAGTAACAACGCTACGAACTTCTTACTTTTCATTGTTTGACCCTCCTATTGTTTTGTCTTGAGACATCCTTATTATACAGGATTCTCCCGCAGACTGCCATTAACCCGAAATGAAAAAACCTTAACAATTTATATTGTTTGCATATAGACATCCAAAAACAGTTCGCTGTATTTGTACAATATCACAACGCCTTCTTTGCCGCTGGCGGAGCGGATTCCCGGGCCCAGTTTGGGAAGCCCTTTGGCGTGTATCCCCGGCACGCCCAACGCACCGCGTTTATCAAAACCAGCTGCACCTGGCGCTGCATGTACACGGGATAGGTTTCGTGTCCGCCCTGGAAATAGAAGATTCTGCCCAGGCCTCTGGTCCAGCAGTTGCCGCTGCGGAAGATTTCTCCGCCCTGGGACTGGGTGATGAACACCTGCGCCTCCGGCTGGGGAATCTCAAAGTATTCGCCGTAGGTCTCGTCCATGGGGATTTCAAAATACTCCCCCTCCAGCCCCTCCGCGATGGGGTGGCCGGGATTTACAATCCAGTAACGCTGCCACTCGTCGTTTTCCCGCCAGCGCAGGCTCTGGGTGCGGGTGCCCATCAGCCGGGAGAACAGCTTGGATGCGTGGGCGGAATGGAGCACCACCAGACCCATTCCCTCCAGCACCCGCTTGTGAAGGTAGTCCACGTGGGCATCCTCCACCTCCCGCCAGTGCTTGTGGCTCCAGTATACCAGCACATCCGTTTTGTCCAGGATATCCCGGTCAAAGCCCTGCTCCGGGTCCTGCAGGGTGGAGGTTGTAACGGTCATGTCCGGCTGCCTGCTTAAAAAAGCGGCAATCTGACCCTCCACGCCCGAGGGGTATATCTTCCGCATGGTTTCTTCCGCTTCCGGAAGGGGACGGTCCTCCGCCCAAACGTGCACGTGCATCACGAAACCTCCTTTCATAGTTCGATCCATTTGTCCTGCCGGGCCGAGGCCAGGCAGGCATCCACAAACCGGTTGCCCCAGACGCCGTCGGCGAAGGTGGCATAGTCCACCGCACCCTTCAGGTAGGCTTCCGTCTCAATGGAGCCGTAGAAGGCCAGCAGGGCGTTTTTTTCGGCATCCTGCCAGCCGGGGGCGTGCCCTGCCGGAAGGGTCAGATACGCGGCGGTTTCCGGCAGGCAGCAGGACTTGTCCACATAGATTGTTTCGTTGCCCAGGCCGCGGTTGCCCACCTCCAGCAGGTCGCAGCGCTCCTGGTTCCAGGTATACTCCTTCTGATCGCCGCTGACGGTGACGGAAAGGTCGTTTTTGTGGCCCAGCATACACTTGGAAAACAGAGCGCTGCCGGGGGTGCCGTCGGCAAATTCCACCATGACCGCCGTGGTGTCGTCGGATCGGACGTGGATTTCCCGGCCGGTGGCGGGGTCAATCCGGATGGGATGGTGAATGTACATTTTCGCGTACACCTTCCGGATCGGCGCGCCCAGCACAAAGCCGGAGGTGTCCGCCCAGTGGACGCCGATGTCCAACAGCGCTCTGGCAGGAGAGGTTTCCGGGATTCTCCGGGGAGTGTAGTCCGTCATCCGGGCGACGGATTCCTGCAGATACCGGCCG
This sequence comes from uncultured Clostridia bacterium, assembly GCA_945836055.1. Lineage (GTDB taxonomy): Bacteria > Bacillota > Clostridia > Oscillospirales > Oscillospiraceae > Faecousia. Next base: position 14,502 of record CAMAKJ010000023.1, read on the forward strand.
CTGACGTACAGCGGCCGCCCCAATTCGCCGCTGCGGATTCGGCCCCGCATTTCCTGCACCGCCGCGTTCATACGGTACTGGTAGTTGATGCCGTGGGCGACGCCGGCGGCTTTCGCCGCTTCATACACTGCCTCCGCACCCTGGGTGGTCAGGCTCATGGGCTTTTCCGCGTAGATGTGCTTTCCGGCGGCGATGGCGGCCAGATTCACCTCGTCGTGGAGGGCGTTGGGGGTGCAGTTGTGGATGACCTGAATCTGGGGGTCCGCCACGGCTTCCCGCCAGTCGGTGGTGACGATATCCACGTCATAGGCTTGCTTCACCAGGGGAATTTCCGACTCCCTGTGCACCACAATGGTGCGGATATGCACATTGGGAAGCCGCCGCAGGGCGTCGTAGTGCAGCTTGCCGATGAACCCCATTCCCACAATCGCCACGTTGTATTTTTTCATGGTCATCCTTCCTTTCAATAAACATGCATATCGGCTTAACTCAGCAAACCGGCAAATTGGGATTTATCGTTCCTTCGGA
>CAMAKJ010000024.1 GCA_945836055.1 uncultured Clostridia bacterium
CCCCAGAGAGTTGGGGGAATTTTCAATGGTGGAGGGCAGGACGAATACATTGGCACTGAGATAGGCCTGCTTCATCCCCTCCGCGCTGAGACTGCCAAGAAACTCAATTCTGTCTTCCAGGCCGTATTGCCGGGCCAGATCCGCCAGGTATTTCTGGTAGTTGGTTCTCCTCAGCCTGTCCGCCGTGAGAAAGCTCTTCCCGGGCACCGCCAGGGTGGCGTCCGGATAGGTTTTCACGATTTGCCCCATCGCTTCCAGCAGATAGTGGAAGCCCTTAATCGGGTAGACGCAGCTGGAAGCGAAAATCCGGCGCTTTTGGCAGCGGTCATAGCGCCACTGCCCCTCGTAGAACGGAGCGCGGAGGGTTTCGTTGCAGAAGTGATAGGCTGTCCCGGGGTTGATCTGCCGGGTGCAGGCCAAATCCCAGTCGGTTCTGCCGATGACATGGTGCGCCTTTCGCAGGGCCTCCACCTCCAGTACCCCCCGGAGGGTGAATTTCTCCTGCTGCTGCCTGAGATTGTCCCGCCGGACGAGATCCCGGAAGGTGCTGCCCCGCCGAATCTTCTCCGGAACGCCCTCGGCGTAGTGCCCGGCGTACACGGAGCACAGCCCCTGAATGCTTACCGCAAGGCTGTCCAGCATTCCGGCCTTTTCGGCGGCGTTGACCATCGCCAGGGAGTGGCCGTACTCCGTGCCCCAGACGTGAATCACGTCCGGGCGGAAGCAGTCCAGCTCCTCCCGGAACTGCTTCTCCAGCGCCGGGAGGTAGACATAGGGAAGCCCCTCCCGGAAGGTCGCGTAGCTGCAGCACCCGTCCACATCTCCCCTGCTCCCGTCCCCGGGGCAGAGAATGTGGATTTTCATGCCGCCCAGCTCCGTCAGGCCGTCCAGCACGCTGTCCACCCAGAGACCGCCGCCGGAGGCGCTGCCGTCCAGCGCCTGCTTCACCCTGCCCGGAACCATATTGCACAGCCACAGCAGCTTCATGGGGTCTCCTTTCCTTCCAGCATGGCGAGAATCCTGCCCGCCTGGCGGACGTTGTTCTTTTCCTTCAGGACAAATTCCCGGGCGGCGCAGCCCTTTTGGAACAGGGCCTCGTCGGTCAGGGCAAAGATTTCCCGGAGCTTTGCGGCGATGCCATCCGCGGTTTCGTCCTCCAGGAGGTAGACATATGGGTAGTATTCCCGGGGCATCCCCGGCAGAACGGTGGTCAGCACCGGGGTGCCGGTGGACATATACTCCATGGTTTTGGAGGGGAAGGAATATTTGACGTATTCCTCTCCCGTGGGACGGGGGTTCACCAGCAGCGTCGCCGCCATCTCCTTTTCCACCACTTCCCCGCTCAGAAGCATCCCGCCGTAGAAAACCCGGGGGTCCTCCGCCGCGATTTGGGTAAGCTCCGGCACATAATCCCCGGGGCCGTAGATTTCCAGGCGCACGTCCGGCAGATTGGCTTGCCGGAATCCCTCCACCAGATTGCCCAGGCCGTACTGCTTGCTGACGCCGCCGGCGTAAAGGCACACCCGGGGCGCCGCCTTCTGTTCCGGAGAGGGCTTCCGGGATGCCATGGTGATGTCGCTGTGGCCTTCCAGAATCACGTATGGCTTACCGTCCCGATTCAGATAATCGTTCATGGTCTGGGTCAGCAGGACGTAATCCGTACAGTGGCGGATGACAAAATTCGCCAGCTTTCTGGAAAATCCGCCGCCTCCCAGCATATCCGGAAGGTCGGTGACAATTCCCACGCACCGGCGGTGGCGGATTTTTGCCGCCAGGAGGGCTGACAGCGCGGTGGTTCTGTTCAGGCAGTCCACAATCACCGCCGAATCCTTCCCTGCCAGCCGGAGGGTCTGGAAAAAGGTTCCAAATCCCACAAAAATTGCCTTCAGCAGGGGATTTCGCAGGGCGGGAATATAGCGGTAACAGGCGCCGCCCTCGGTTTCCCGGGGCAGGCGGACAAAGTGCTTTCGCAGAACCGACCGGTTCACCGGGGGATTGGCCACCACGTCCACCTTTGCCCCCGCAGCCAGGCCCTCGATGAGCAGCCGGTGGTATTTCTGGGACTGAAAGGCGGGCTTCGTCGGCACGTCGGCAAACAGCTGCCGGTACACCCGGTCGGAGCATGTGGTCACGGCGTAAACAATGTGCATGATTTATCCCCCGAAAATCTCCACATGGACCTTCGCCATGTTTTCGATGGTATAGGGCCGGATTTTTTTCAGGGAATGCTCCCCCATCTTTTCCAGGTCGGCGGACAGAACCTCCCGGATTTTCCGGGCAAGGGCGTCGGAATCCTCCACCGGCACAATGCCGCCGTTGACCCCGTCCTCCACCAGCTCCAGTCCGGCCACGCACCGGTCGGTGGTGATAACGGGCAGGCCGAAAGCCATGGCCTCGTTGATGACCAGTCCCCAGATGTCCTCCCGGGTGGGCAGGACAAACAGATCTGCCGCCCGGTAGTAACGGGCCAGGGCATCTTTTTTCCGGAAGCCCACGAAGTGGACGTTTTCCAGTCCCAATTCCTCCCGCAGCTTCCGGTATTCCTCCGTAGGCTCTCCGCCCACGATGTAAAATCCGATGTCCTTCTCCAGCCCGGCCGCCGCGCGCATCAGAATGTCGAAGCCCTTCCGGGGGATAAACTGCCCGATGGAAAGCACCATCCGCCCCTCCGGAATGCCCAGAGCTTCCTTCGCCGCCTGCTTTTCCCCGGCTGGGAGAACGGCGGGCAGGATGTCCTTTTCCTGAACCGAGGAAAACGGGTAAACATAGACCCGTTCTCTCTGGGCTCCATAGTGAACGAGATAGTCCGTGGTATTCTGTCCGGAGCTGATCCACCAGCTTGCTTTGCCCACCAGCGACTTTTTCAGCAGGAATTTTCCTTTTCCCTCCTGCCGGATCAGACCGCCGTCCACCTCCAGATAGAAGGGGATTTTCTTCATCCGAAGCCAATGCATCGCCAGCATCGCCGTGGGTGAGGAATAGCCGCAGACCACAATGGCGTCATAGGGCTTTTTCAGCCACGCAATCACGTCCGTGCACAATGATTCCCCCTGGAGCCGGGCAACCCGGTGCTCCAGCTGCACCGGCCGGTAAACCCCGTCCCCCGGAACAAACCAGTCGGCGCTCCGGTCTCTGGCGTCCTCCGCACGGTCGGTGTACAGCACCGTCACATCCATGCTTTTTGCCAGCTCGTCGTAAAAATGGACCCGGTAAGGCGAGGCGATGTTGGTCAGAAACAGAACACGCTTCATTCCGTCACAATCCTTCCAAAGTCAAGTCTCTTGAGCCGTTTGCCTTCCCGGCAGCACCCGCTCCACCACCGCCATCACGGGGAAGAGCCAGAAGAACACGTCTGCGATGAGGTTCTGGGTATTGAAGGAGGCAAACAGAACCACCAGCAGCACCAGGTTGACCCACAGCTTCCGCTCCCGCTTCCACACCAGCACAATCCAGGCCTCCGTATTCACGGCACCGGTCAGGAAACCAAAGGCAGCAAACAGGATCATCGTCGAGGTAGTGTTGTTCTCCACGGCGTGGAGAACCTCCGCCAGCTTCGCGCCGAAGAGCGGATGATGGAGGAAAAGGCTCAGATCCACCGCCACCGCCTCGATCCGCTCCACCGAGGAATCCTGCCCGTTTACGAATTTCCCCACGGCCATGCTGTAGATTTCCCAGTACAGCGCATTCTTCTGCGCAATGGACACTGCCACCACGGCCGCAGCACACAGCACCAGGGCTATCGCCGCGGCGCAGATTTTCTTACTGCGATACCACTTTTTGTCGAAAAACAGCACGACTGCCAGCAGCGCCATTTCCGCCACACCGCCGGTGGCGAAGGTGGACACCATGGTGGCTGCCAGAATACCGTTGATGAGCCAGAGCTGCCAGTCCTTCTTCCACTCCACCTCGTAGTTGTTCAGGTACAGCGCAGTAATCAGGAAAAACTGGTAAACGCCCGGCTCCCGGAAAATGCCGAAATTTCGGTTCTTGACATAAGTATCCGGGACAACGGACAGGAAAAAATTATGGAATTCAAAGCCCACGGCATTCTGGAACACCGGCACCGCGTACGCTCCCCGATCCACGCCCATGCGCAGAATGTAGGCCGCCAGCACCGAATATGCCCCCAACGCGGTCAGAATCACCACATAGTACCTGGCTACATCCCGCAGCTTCACGAAATACGAGAGAAACACGGCGAGCAGTAAGCACAGCAGGACGCTAAAATACATCAGCTGCCAGTCCCGCTTGACCAGCATGGGCAGCAGACACGCAGCCGCCGAAACGGCCGCGGCAATCATGCGCCGGTCGGTGAAAATGGCCTTCCAATTCCGCCGGTTGACCATCAGGAACACAGCCGCCGCCGCACAGATCAGCCCCAGCATGGCAAACTGCGCCTTCTGAAAGCCGATCACCGCCGTGGTAAACATGCTGTCCCGGGCGAGAAACAGCAGGGCAGTGAGAAAGAGGGCGAATGCCGCCTTCCAGATTTTCTGATTCGGGAACCGGTAAAGTCTCATTCTTTCCTCCCTGCCGCTGTGCGGATTCCCTGCAGCAGCGCTTCCAGATCTCCCTTCGGCACGCAGATGTCGGAGGGCCCCAGGGTTTCCCGGCTGCCGCCGGTGTCGTAACACACCACGCTGGTTCCGCAGGCCCGGGCCTCCAGATTCACCGTGGGATAGTTTTCCTCATAGGTCGGGTTCACAAACACATCGGCGGTGGTATAGATTTCCGCCAGCTGCCTCGGGCTGTTTGTTCTGGTCATCGCCAGAATGGACCCCGGCAGTTCCCTGATCTGCTTAAGGCTAAGCCCCACAAGGACAATTTTATATGTTTCATCCAGCCGGGATGCCAGGGCCGTAAAGTCCTTCAAGCCCTTCCGCCCATCCCAGACGCTGGCAACGCCAAGAAGGATCGTCTTTCCTTCCAGGCCGTGCTTCTGCCGGAAATCACCGGGCGTCGGCTGAAAAATCTCCGTATTGATGGTATTGTAAACCACCTCCACCGGGTAGTCCCGGAGATAGCTCTGCTTCACCAGCTCCGCGAGCCACCGGGAGGGGGTGATGATTGTCAGATTCGGAATGCCGGTGAACAATTCCCGCTTGGTTTCGTAGTTTTTCCGGCTGTTGTCCAGGAAAAGACTTGCCGGGTAGGCACGCTTCTGGGGGCAGTCATGACAGCCGGTTTTCCACTTTTCGCAGCCCACATAGTCAAAATAGGCGCAGTGGCCCGTAAAGCTCCAGCAGTCGTGGAGCGTCCAGCGGATTTCCCTGCCGCAGGTTTTGAGATAGGAAAACAGCTCCCCGATGTGAATGTAATAGCCGTGGACATTGTGCAGCCAGATCACGTCGGGATCGTACTGCCGGACCCAGTCCAGAAATCGCCGGGTAGCCGCCCGGGAGCCGAAGCCCTGGTTGTCCAGGATGCGGCTCATGGCACCGTGGACGCGGACGCCCAGATCGGAGCCGATGCGCACCGTGGGCACGTCGTCGCAGTTGGCCTTGTCCCGGCCATAGGCGAGGACGCATTCGTTTCCCTCACGCATCAGCTCCCGGCACTTTTCCGCCGCCAGCCGTCCCGTGCTGCCAATGCCCGCCACGGAATTGATAAAGAGGTATTTCATGTCCCGTCCCCCCTTGATAAATGCAGAATGCTGAATGCAAAATGCTGAATTACGGTTCACCGGCAGGGCTCTCAATGCCGTTATTGTGTATCGTTTCCCGCGTCACACGGAAAATTTAGCATTTTGCATTTTGCATTCAGCATTTCATCAGTACTTCCGCCAGACCATTTTGTCCACCACGCCGGTGTAGGACTGGATGATTTTGACCACCTTAGTGGATACGGTTTCCTCCACATAGTCCGGAACGGGGATGCCGAAATCCCCGTCCAGATTCATCCGGACGGCGGTGTCCACCGCCTGCAGGAGGTTCTTTTCGTCGATGCCCGCCAGAATAAAGCAGCCCTTGTCCAGCGCCTCGGGTCGCTCCGTGGAGGTGCGGATGCACACCGCCGGGAAGGGATGCCCCACGGAGGTAAAGAAGCTGGCCTCCTCCGGCAGGGTTCCGGAGTCGGACACCACCGCGAAAGCATTCATCTGCAGGCAGTTGTAATCGTGAAAGCCCAGCGGCTCATGCTGAATCACCCTTCTGTCCAGGGTAAAGCCGGTGGCTTCCAGCCGCTTTTTGGAGCGGGGATGACAGGAATAGAGGATGGGCATGTCGTACTTCTCCGCCATGGCGTTGACCGCGGTGAACAGGGACAGGAAGTTTTTCTCCGTGTCGATGTTCTCCTCCCGGTGGGCGGAAAGCAGGATGTACTTCCCCTTTTCCAGTCCCAGACGCTTGTGCACATCCGATGCCTGAATGGCCGTCAGGTTGGCGTGGAGCACCTCCGCCATGGGAGAACCGGTGACGTAGACCCGTTCCTTGGGCAGGCCGCACTCGTGGAGATACTTTCTCGCGTGCTCGGAGTAGGCCAGGTTCACGTCGGAGATGATGTCCACAATCCGCCGGTTGGTCTCCTCCGGCAGGCACTCGTCCTTGCAGCGGTTGCCCGCCTCCATGTGGAAAATGGGAATGTGCAGCCGCTTGGCGGCAATGGCAGACAGGCAGGAGTTGGTGTCCCCCAGAATCAGCATGGCGTCGGGCTTCACCGCGGCCATGAGCTTGTAGGAGCAGTTGATGATGTTGCCCACGGTAGCGCCCAGGTCGTCGCCCACCGCGTTCAGATACACATCCGGATCGTCCAGTCCCAGATCACGGAAGAAGATGCCGTTGAGATTGTAGTCGTAATTCTGCCCCGTGTGGGCAAGCAAACAGTCAAAATACTTGCGGCACTTCTGAATCACCGCCGCCAGCCGGATGATCTCCGGGCGGGTGCCCACGATCATCAGCAGCTTCAGCCGTCCGTCGTTCCGGAAGGAGATATCCGAATAATCCAGCTTCATTTCCATATTATACCACCTCAAAAAAGGTATCGGGCTTGGCGGGATCAAAGCATTCGTTAGCCCACATGAGGGTCACCAGATTTTCCGTTTCACTCAGGTTCATAATGTTGTGGGTATACCCCGGCAGCATGTGCACCGCCTGAATATTCTCCCCGGAAACTTCAAAATTCAGCACTTCCTCCGTGCCCACCTTCCGCTGCTGAATCAGGCCGTGCCCGGACACCACAATGAAAAATTCCCACTTGGTATGGTGCCAGTGCTGCCCCTTGGTAATGCCGGGCCTGCTGATGTTCACGCTGAACTGCCCGCACTTCTCGGTTTTCAGCAGCTCCGTAAAGCTGCCCCGGGCATCGGTGTTCATTTTCAGGGGGAACGCCGCTTTTTCCTTGGGCAGATAGGAAAGGTAGGTGGAATACAGCTTCTTGGCAAAGCTGCCGGCGGGAATTTCCGGCATGCGCAGGGTCTCCGGCTGGGCCTTGAAGCTGTCCAGCAGCGCCACAATCTGCCCCAAAGTCGCCCGATGGGTAACAGGGGCCGCGCAGTAGCGCCCGCCATCGGTGAGTACCGTGTCCACGCCCTCAAATTCGCAGTGGTGCTCCTTCCCCTCCAGAGCTGCAACCATCTCGTCCACCAGGTCGTCAATATACAAGAGTTCCAGCTCCACCTTGGGGTCGCTGACGGTGATGGGCAGGTCATGGGCATAGTTATGGCAGAAGGTTGCCACCGCGGAGTTGTAGTTGGGGCGGCACCACTTGCCGAACAGGTTGGGGAACCGGTACACCAGCACCTTCGCTCCGGTTTCTTCGGCATAGGAAAAGAACAGCTCCTCCCCCGCTTTCTTGCTTCTGCCGTACTCGCTTCCGGCGTAGCGGCCCATCAGCGTCGCTTGAATGGAGGACGAGAGCATGACCGGGCAGGTGTTATGATACTTTTTCAGGGTGGAAAGCAGCGTGGAGGCAAAGCCGAAGTTGCCCTGCATGAACTCCTCCTGATTTTGGGGCCGGTTGACCCCGGCAAGGTTGAAGACAAAGTCCGCCTTTTGGCAGACCTCGTCCAGCAGCGCCGGATCGGAATCGATGTCGTATAGGTACAACTCCCCGATGGACAGTCCCGGATGGGTTTTGTCCCGGCCGTCCCGGATGCACTGCAGCGCCGCCGTCAGGTTTTTCCCCACAAAACCGGCAGCGCCTGTAATCAGAATGTTCATGCCCGTTCACTCCAGTTATTTGTTTTTCATCGCTTCCAGCTCGTCGCGGATGTAGGCAAGGGACAATAGCTTCTCCTGCACCTGCTCCACATTCAGCAGCTGGGTATTGTTGCTGTTGAACTCCGAAAGGACGTTGCGGGAGGTGTCGCCGTCCTTGAAATATTTGTCGTAGTTTAAGTCCCGCTTGTCGCAGGGCACCCGGTAAAAATTCCCCAGATCGATGGCGTGGGCGCACTCCTCGTTGGTCAGCAGCGTCTCGTACATCTTTTCGCCGTGGCGGATGCCGATGACCTTGATCTCGTGCCCCGGGGCAAACAGGCCGGTAACGGCCTTTGCCAGGGTCTCGATGGTGCAGGCCGGCGCCTTCTGCACCAGAATGTCGCCGCTGACGCCGTTCCGGAAGGCGAAAAGCACCAGATCCACCGCTTCGTCCAGGCTCATAATGAACCGGGTCATGTTGGGCTCCGTGATGGTGATGGGGTTGCCCGCCTTGATCTGGTCGATCCACAGGGGGATGACGCTGCCCCGGGAGCACATGACGTTGCCGTAGCGGGTGCAGCAGATTTTGGTCTTTTCCGGGGAGACGGTGCGGGATTTGGCGACGATGACCTTCTCCATCATGGCCTTGGAGGTGCCCATGGCGTTGACAGGGTAAGCCGCCTTGTCGGTGGACAGGCAGATCACCGCCCTGACCCCCGCCTCGATGGCGGCGGTGAGTACGTTATCCGTGCCGAAGACGTTGGTTTTCACCGCTTCCATGGGGAAAAACTCGCAGGACGGCACCTGCTTCAGCGCTGCCGCGTGGAAAATGTAGTCCACGCCGTGCATGGCGTTTTTCACGGAGGCCAGATCCCGGACGTCACCGATGAAAAACTTGATTTTCCCCGCCGCCTCCGGCAGTTTCGCCTGGAACTCATGGCGCATATCGTCCTGTTTCTTTTCGTCCCGGGAGAAAATGCGGATCTCCCGGATGTCGGTATCCAAAAAACGGTTCAGCACGGCGTTTCCGAAGGAGCCGGTACCGCCGGTAATCATCAGAGTTTTACCAGTAAAAATATCATCCATCACACTATCCCCTTTTATCAGTGTTCGGCGGCGTTTTCCTGAAGCACAGCCGCCAAATCGGATATAAACTTCTCCTTCTGAAAATGCGCCCGGTAATACCGTCGGGCATTCTCCCCATACTGCTTTCGCAGCTCCGGCTGCGCGGCCATCCGACGAATCAGCTCCGCCAGAGTCTCAGGATCCTCCGCCGGAGCGCACATGCCGCACTCCGCCTCCCGGATCACCCGCGCCGCCTCGCCGTCAATGGCGCCGACAACGGGCTTTCCGGCGGCAAGATACGACTGCACCTTTCCGGGAAGGCACATGGACAGCACCGGGTCTTTCATCAGAGAAACCAGAAACACATCCGCCATGGCATAGTACCGGGGCATCTGTTCCAGCTTCTGCCGGCCGTAGAAGGTGATATTGGGTAAGCCCTCCGCGAGTATCCGGCACTTTTCCAGGGAAATGCCGCCGCCCACAATGTGAATATGAATTGTTCTCTCGTTCTTCAGCAGCCGCGCCGCCTCCACGATGGTCTCCACGGACTGCCCGCTGCCCACGTTCCCCGCGAACAGGAAGTCCACCGTCTGCTTTTCCTCCGTCGGCTGCGGCAGCTCTCCGAACAGATCCTCGGCGTACTGGGGAAGATACCGGACGTTTTCGATTTGGAATTTCTCCCGGAAATATTCCGCATAGCCCCGGGAGGACACCAGTATCCCGTCCGCAGACCGGTAGATTCTGCGGGAAATCCGCAGAAACAGCTGATATATCGGAGAACCCTGGCCAATGCCCCCGGCGAGCAGGCTCTCCGGCCACAGGTCGAGGCAGTACAGCACGCAGCGCCGATGATTCCGCTTCGCCCACGCCAGCGCCCCCTCCGCCATCATAACCGGAGAGAGCTGGTTCACAAAAACCACGTCAAAGTCCTCCTTCATTTTCCGCAGATAGCGGCGGGAGGACCACACAAAGCTGTAATAATTCAAAAACCGGTACACGGCGCCGGACTTTCTGGGAATCAGGGGGCACCGATGTACCCGGACGCCGCCGATAACCTCGTCCGCGCGTGCGCCCTTTTCGTAGCCGGGATAAATCTCTCCTTCGGGATAGTTGGGCGTTCCGGTGACCACCGTTACGTCGTTCCCCTGTTCGGCCAGCGCCTCGCAGATATCGGAGATGCGGAACGGCTCGGGGGCGTAATACTGACAGGCCACCAGTATTTTCATTTTTCCGCCTCCCGCTTCTCCTTTTCCAGCTGCCCGGTGCCGCCCTCCACCACGCCGTCGTGCCGCAGCACGGAAATGATGGTGCCGAAAAAGCACTTACAGTCAAACAGGAAGCTCAGGTTCTTCACATACTCCCCGTCAAATCTGGCCTTGACATCAATGGGAAGCTCGTCACGGCCGTTGATCTGCGCCCAGCCTGTCAGGCCGGGGCGGATGTCGTTTGCGCCGTACTTGTCCCGCTCCGCAATCAGATCGAACTGGTTCCACAGCGCCGGCCGGGGGCCGATCAGGGACATTTTTCCGGTAAAAATCTGAAAAACCTGGGGAAGCTCGTCCAGAGAGTATTTCCGCAGGAACTCGCCCACCCGCGTGATATACTGATCCGGATCGTCCAGCAGGTGGGTGGGGGTATCCACAGGGGCATCCATCCGCATGGTGCGGAACTTCATAATCAGAAAGTGGGTTTTGTGAATGCCCACCCGCTTCTGCCGGAACAGCACCGGGCCGGGATCATCAATTTTTATGGCAATGGCAATCACAAGCAGCACAGGTGACAGTACCACAATGGCACAGCCGGACAGAAGGATATCCAGCACCCGTTTCCAAACCTTTTGGTACATTCCGCTTCCCTCGTTCTTTTTTCTATACTTTGACCTCGCGCTTGTAAGTAGGCACAATCTCCGCCACAATGTCCTTGATATCTTCGCTTTCCGACCGGCTGGCCTTGTCCAGGCGGTCAAGCTGCCGCTTGAACGCTTCATCGTCCATTTCGATGGGCTTGCCGATGTGGATGCGCTTGTTGGCGGTTTCCTGGAGCCCCTCTTCCTTCATCAGAAGCTCCTCGTAGAGCTTTTCACCAGGGCGGAGGCCAGTGTACTCGATTTTGATGTCCACGTCTGGCTCGTAGCCGGACAGACGGATCATGTTCCTGGCCATGGTGTCGATTTTCACCGGCTCGCCCATGTCCAGAATGAAGATTTCGCCGCCCTTGGCGTAGTAGCCCGCCTGGAGCACCAGGCTCACCGCTTCCGGAATGGTCATGAAGTAGCGGATGATGTCCGGATGGGTGACGGTTACGGGGCCGCCTGCCTCGATCTGCTTTTTGAACAGCGGGATGACGCTGCCGTTGCTGCCCAGGACGTTGCCGAACCGCACCGCAACGAATTCCGTTTCGGATTCCCGGTTCATCATCTGCACCACCATCTCGCACAGCCGCTTGGACGCGCCCATGATGTTGGTGGGGTTGACGGCCTTGTCCGTGGAAATCAGCACGAACCGCTTGACGCCGTAGGCTGCGGCGGCCTTGGACAACTTGTAGGTGCCGATGACGTTGTTCTTGATGGCCTCGTTGGGGCTGTCCTCCATGAGGGGAACATGCTTGTGGGCGGCCGCGTGGAACACCAGCTCAGGGCGGTAGGTTTCCATCACGGAATTGACCCGGGCGGTGTTGCGCACGGAGCCGATGAGCACTACCAGATTCAGCTCCGGATGGGTGCGGCGCAGCTCCATTTGAATATCATAAGCGTTATTCTCGTAAATATCCAGAATCACCAGCTGCCTGGGGTTGGCCCGGGCAATCTGGCGGCACAGCTCGCTGCCGATACTGCCGCCGCCGCCGGTAACCAGCACCACCTTGCCGGAGATATAGCCCACAATCTCATACAGATTGGTTTCGACGGGCTCCCGGCCCAGCAGGTCCTGGGGATCCACATTGCGCAGCTTGCTGACGCTGACGTCACCGTTCACCATCTGGAAGATGCCGGGGAGGGTCTGCACCTCGCAGCCGGTGGTGGCGCAGATGTCCAGAATCTCCTTCCGGGTTTTTGCGGAGCAGCTGGGGATGGCAAAGATGATCTTTCCGATCCGGTAACGCTTCACGGCGTCCTGAATATCCTTCCGCCCGCCCACAATGGGCACGCCGCACAATTGCTTATTCCATTTGGAGGAATTGTCGTCAATGACGCAGGACAGGTGATCCCGGATATGGTCGCTGTTGGTAAACTCCGTGGCGAGCGCCCGGCCGGCGTCACCCGCGCCGATAATCATCACGTTTTTCACGCCGTTGGCATGGGTGATATGGCTGATCTGCCGCTGCGCCGTCCGCACCAGCCGGTAGGAAAAACGGATGGCCACGGTGCTGGCATAGCTGAACAAAAAGCCCACCAGCATACTGGAGCGGGGCATCAGGCTGCCGTCAAAGTGAAACAGCAGGACGCCGATAACCGCCAGCACGGCATACGCCCCGGTAATGCGGAACACCTCCGAGGTGCCCACATACGCCCATATGGAGTTGTAGAGTCTGAAAAGAAAGAACACCGCCACGGTAATGGCGCACCAGAGGCCGATGGAGGACAGATAGCCCTGCAGATGGACAGGGCTGATGGCCCGGAAGGTAAAATCGTACCGGAACCACAGTCCCAGAAAGAAAGATACCGCCGTGGCGATTACGTCCATAAGCATAATCAGCGCGACCTTGGAGACCACGTTCCAATTTGGTTTCATCGTTTTTTTGGAAACCATGTTATTCACATCCTAAAGCAAACTGCGGGTAATGGCTCCGCTTCACTGCAACCAATTGCATAGTTCGTTTTATTATAACACAATATGTCGAATACAGCAAGGGAAATTTTGTCGTTCCCCGGCTGGGCAGGCGTCCTGCTGCACAAAAGCGCCCGCTGCCGCGTTGCCCTCCGCTTGTCGAAATGACGCGCAGAGTGAGCCGCAGCAGCGGGCATATCCGAAATCTCTCACCGGGATTTGTTAACACATTCCTGAACGATTCTGTCCATCTCGTCCATTTTCTTCAGCATATCCTTCGCCAGCGCGATCTGGCAGCGGGTGCGCACCAGATTGTGGTCGGGAGATTTGATGTTGAAATACTTGTCGCCCCGGATGTAGTCGTCCAGGAAGCGGACGCACAGCTCCGCCGTCAGGGCAAAGCAGCTTATGGCCAGGGTTTCCACCTCTTTGTCCGTCATGGACGGGGCGGTCCTGGACAAAAAACCCTCGGCAAAGGCCCGGAACACATCCAGATTCACGCCGGCTCTTTCGTACTCCGGGCAGTCCTCCTCCACGAAATTGCCGGCAAACCGGATGGCGTCGCCGAAATCATGTCCCATCAGGCCGGGCATGACGGTGTCCAGGTCGATGACAACCATGGCGCTGTTGTCGGCAGGGCTGAACAGGACGTTATTGATCTTGGTGTCGTTGTGGGTCACCCGCAGGGGAAGCTCGCCGGCATTCTGAAGATCGGTGAGGATGCAGGCCTGATCCTCCACGCTTCTCAGCCACTTCAGTTCCTCCTGAACCTCCGCCACCCGGCCTGCCGGATCTTCCTGAACAGCCTGCCAGAGGCTTTCGTAGCGTTTGCGGGTATTGTGGAAGCCGGGAATGGTTTCAATCAGCTGGGTGGAATCAAAATCCGCCAGATCCGTCTGAAACTCGCCAAAGGCCTTCCCCGCATTGCGGACAATATTCAGATCCGTCACCACATTGTAGGTTACGGCGGGAACATAGTTGCACATCCGCCAGAAATCGCTGCCGTCGATGACGTAGGTCTTCCGGTCGGCGGTGTGATGGAAGTGAAGCGCCAGCTGCCCGGGCTTCTTGCTGCGGATGTGCTCCGTGACCTTGTCAATGTTGTCCATCAGCCCCACAGGGTTGCGGAAGGCGTAGGTGTTCACGTCCTGCACCAGAAAGGATTTGGGCTTCCCGTCGGGCAGGCGGAAATTCACCTTGTAGGTACGGTTTACGTTGCCCATCTGGATGGTTTCGTAACCCAGGTATTCGTAATCAATCCGGAACAGTCTGCAAACCTGCAGCAGTTTCTCATTCAAATCCATGAAGCGTTCTTCCTCCAGTTGTCATCGGGCGCGAAGGCGCCAGTCCAGTTGATTTTATCCGAATACAGGTAGTTTGTCAACAAAGAATACCAATTTCAGGCAAAAATCGCCCCGACGGGGTGAGCGTCGGGAGGATTTTTACGCTTTATTCGGAAACAGTCCGGCAATGGCGGCGCGGGCAGCGTCCTGCTCCGCCCGCTTTTTGCTGCTGCCTGTGCCCCTGCCGACAACCCTGCCGTTGAGGGACACCTCCACGGAAAACTGCTTGTCGTGGTCGGGGCCGGACTGCCCCACCAGCTCGTAGGACAGCACCTGATTTTTCTTCTGCTGCACCAGCTCCTGCAGCTCGGTCTTATAGTCCTCGTTGTGGAGCTTCGTCACCGGCACCTCCACCAGGATGAAGGTCTTCACCACCTGCAGTGCGGCATCCAGGCCGCCGTCCAGGAAGCAGGCGGCAATCACAGACTCCATGGCGTCCGCCAGAATGGAATCCCGGCTCCGGCCGCCCCCCTGCTCTTCCCCGTGTCCCAGCAGCAGATGACTGCCCAGACCGATGCGGTTGGCGGCGGCGGCCAGGGTGGTTTCGCAGACCATATCCGCCCGCATCCGGGTCAGCTCGCCCTCCGGGCGGTTGGGGA
>CAMAKJ010000025.1 GCA_945836055.1 uncultured Clostridia bacterium
CCCTCCAAGCGGGACTGGAACGCCTTTGCCAGCGCCTGCTCCCGGAACCGGGTGAGCACCACGCTGGACACATACAGCCCAAAGTCCCGGAACACGTCGATCAGCCGGATCACGTCCCGGTCATAGGTGATGCCCAGGTCGCCGCGCACCTTGTTCTTCTCAATGTCGTCGGCATTGATGGCGATGACCATCTCTACCTGATCCTTTAACTGCAGCAGCATTCTCAGCTTGCTGTCCGGCCGGAAGCCCGGCAGAACCCGGGAAGCGTGGTTGTCGTCATAGAGCTTGCCGCCGAATTCCAGATACAGCTTGCCGCCGAACTGCGCTATCCGCTCCCGGATGTGGGCGGACTGCATCTGCAAATACTTACCGTTGTCAAACGCCGTTTTCTCCATGGTAGCTGCCTCTTTCCCAAAAACATTCCCCACCATTCTACCCGATTCCCCTGGAAATAGCAAGGTCGTTTTTATGGGAAACGGGATTTTTGTCTTGTTTCAGCGAAGGGGGCGTGATATAATGAGCGCATCTTTTTCCGGAGGTGGGTCTATGGAATTCCACGTAAACCATCCAATCCTGTTTCTCCTGGCGGGAATTCTGATTGCCGTAGTGCTGGCGCAGTCGGTTTTCTTCCTGGTGAAGGCTTTGCGGCGAAGCAGGGAACTGGGTATGGATCAGACAAAAATCAAAAAGACCATCAAAACCGCCGCCCTGTTTACCGTTGCCCCGGCGGTGTCCATCGTCATCAGCGTCATTACCCTGAGCAAGAGCCTGGGCATTCCGCTGCCCTGGCTGCGCCTGAGCGTGGTGGGCTCCCTGAGCTACGAGGCCATCGCGGCCTCCAACGCCGTCAGCGCCATGGGGCTGGAGCTGGGCAAGATCAGCTCCCTGACGGCGCAGCAGTACGTCAACATCACCCTGGTCATGACGCTGTCCATCATGGTGGGCATCTGGCTGGTGCCGGTGATCGGCAGAAAGCTCCAGCGGGGCATGACCAGCCTGGGAAAGCGGGACGCGAAATGGGCGGATATTTTCCAGAACGCCCTGTTTATCGGCATGATTTCCGCGTTTTTGGGCTATGTGTTCTGCGATTTCTCCCGGCTTTGGATTCCCGGGGACTATGCCCCCACCTCCGGCCTGGTGCCGGTGTGCGTCATGGCGGTGTCCGCGCTGGTGATGCTGCTGTGCGGGCTGCTGCTGAAGAAATTCAAGTGGAACTGGGTCAATGACTACGCTCTGCCCATTTCCCTGGTTCTGGGCATGGCCGCCGCCATTCCCATCACCGCCTGGCTGGGTTAAAGGAGGGCTTGCCATGAAAAAGAAGTTAAGCTACATCGATTCCGTCCACCGCAGCGGCACCATCTGGAATCTGTCGGTGATGGTGCTCCTGCTGGCCTTTCCTCTGACGGTGGCCGCTATCTTCGGCGCCGCTCCCGACTGGGGCGCGCTGGCGGTGGGCCTGATTGCCACGGCTCCCATGTACTGGGTAGTGGGCGTCATTGAAACCGTGACCTTCGTTCCCATGCTGGGCGCGGGCGGCTCCTACCTGAGCTTTGTCACCGGAAACATCTCCAACCTGAAGCTGCCCTGCGCCATCAACGCATTGGAGCAGAACGGCGTCAGCGCCAACTCCGAGGAGGGGGAGGTGATTTCCACCATCGCCATCGCCGTGTCCTCCATCGTCACCACGGTCATCATTATCATCGGCGTCATCTGCATTGTGCCCCTGACCCCCATCTTGGAAGCGCCGGTGTTGGAGCCTGCCTTTGCCCAGATGCTCCCCGCCCTGTTCGGCGGCCTGGGGGTGGCATTCGTCAGCAAGAACTGGAAAATCGCCGTGGCACCCGTGGTGCTGATGCTGATTCTGTTCATCTTCGTTCCTGCCCTGAATGCCGGAACCGTGGGGATTATGGTACCCGTCAGCGCCCTGTTCACCATCGGCGTTGCCCGGCTGCTGTATAAGAGAGGAGTGCTGTAAGATGCTTGGATACCTGATTCTCGCGGCACTTGCGCTGTTTATCGCGGTGGCGGCGGTGCGCACCGCCTGCTTCCGGCCCAAGCCCCAGCCGGAAATCTCCCAGGAGGAAATCGCCTTTGACAAGGACGCCGCCGTGGACGCCCTGGCCCGGCTGGTGCGGTGCAAAACCGTGTCCTACAACGACCACGCCATGGAGGACGAGGGGGAATTCCGGAAGCTCATTGCTCTGCTGCCAGAGCTGTACCCCGAGGTGTTCCGGGTCTGCTCCTTCCAGCAGCTGCCCGACCGGGCGCTCCTTTTCCGCTGGCGGGGAAAAGGGGAGGGGGACCCTGCCGTGCTCATGGCCCACTACGACGTGGTGCCGGTGAACGAGGAAAAATGGGAGAAACCTCCCTTCGCCGCCGTCATTGAGGACGGCGTCCTCTGGGGCCGGGGCACCCTGGATACCAAGGTCACCTTCAACGGCGTGCTGTCCGCCGCCAACTACCTCATCGTCACCGGCTTCCAGCCGGAAAACGACGTGTATTTTGCCTTCTCCGGCGGCGAGGAGGTCAACGGCCGGGGCGCGGTGAACATTGTGAACTACTTTGTGGAGCACGGCATTCATCCCGCTATGGTGGTGGACGAGGGCGGCGCCGTGGTGGAGAACGTGTTTCCCGGGGTGAAGCAGCCCTGCGGCCTGATCGGCATCGCGGAAAAGGGTATGCTGAACGCCCAGTACCGCACCGTGTCCACCGGCGGTCACGCCTCCGCCCCCAAGCCCCACACGCCCGTGGGCGTGCTGGCCGCGGCCTGCAAGCGGGTGGAGGATCACCCCTTCAAGGCGCACATCCAAGGCCCCGCTTCCCAGATGTTCGACACCCTGGGACGGTATTCTACCCTGCTGTACCGGGTGATTTTCGCCAATATGTGGTGCTTCGGCTGGGTCATTGACCTGCTTGCGAAAAAAAGCGGCGGCGAGATGAACGCGTTGATCCGCACCACCGTGGCCTTTACCCAGATGGAGGGCAGCTCCGCCCGGAACGTGATCCCGCCGGAGGCGAAAATGGTGGCCAACATGCGTCTGAACCCCTCCGATACGGTTTCTTCCGCTCTGGAGTACCTGAAGAAAACGGTCAACGATCCTTCCGTGGAGATTACGGCCCTGGAATCCTTCGATCCCAGCCCCGTCTCTGAGACGGACTGCCCTGCCTGGGACAAGGTGGCTGCCGCCGTGGCCGGAACCTGGCCCGGCTGCGTGGTTTCTCCCTACCTTATGGTGCAGTGCTCCGATTCCCGGCACTACCGGGATCTGAGCAACCACGTCTACCGCTTCTCTGCCATGGATTTAAGTGCCGAGGAACGATCCACCATCCACGGCAACAATGAGCGCATCCGCCTGGACACCGTGGCCAAGGCGGTGGAGTTCTACATCCGGCTGATGAAGAAGTGCTGAATATCCAAAAGTCAGCGGGAGGGGGAAACCCGGGGAAACCCCTCCCGCTTTTCGCGGAAAAGTGAAAATGGTGCTTCCCTTTTTGACGGGAATACGGTATAATCAGAGACAGAATTTAACAGCCGGGAAATGGGCTGTCAATAAAACGGGAGGTTCTGTTATGTCTGCACCCAGGCTTATTCTTTCCTCTGCCGAAAAGCAGGTTTTGGACGCCGGTTTCACCGCCGCCTTTGGGGGCGCGCCGGAACGTTACTTCTCCGCCCCGGGACGCACCGAGATCGGCGGCAACCACACCGACCACCAGCGGGGCCGGGTTCTGGCTGCGGCGGTGAATCTGGACACCCGGGCCGCTGTTCGGGTGAACGGCACGGACACCGTGCGCATTTTGTCCAAGGGCTACCCCATGAGCGTGGTGGACCTGAAGGAGCTGACGCCGCAGGCCGATGAGGTGAATTCCACCCCCGCCCTCATCCGGGGCGTTGCCGCCCGGTTTGCCCAGCTGGGCTGCCAGGTTCGGGGCTTTGACGCCTACTGCGAATCCACCGTCCTGCCCGGCTCCGGCTTAAGCTCCTCCGCCGCCTATGAGGTGCTCATCGGCACCATCATCAACGGCTTGTTCTTTGACGGGAAGGTATCCCAGCCGGAGATTGCCATGATCGGGCAGTACGCCGAGAACGTGTTCTTCGGCAAGCCCTGCGGACTGATGGATCAGATGGCCTCCGCTGTGGGCAATCTGGTCACCATCGATTTTTACGACAAGGATAACCCCGTCATCGAGCCTGTGGACTTTGACTTTGCTTCCTGCAGCCATGCCCTGTGCATCATCGATTCCCAGGCCAGCCACGCCGACCTCACCGACGAGTACGCGGCGATTCCCGGGGAACTGAAGGCCGTGTGCGCCCACTTCGGCAAGGACGTGCTGACCCAAATCGACGAAAAAGACTTCTACGCCGCCATCCCGGCGCTGCGAAAGAAATGCGGCGACCGGGCGGTGCTTCGGGCCGTCCACTTCTATCAGGAGAACGCCCGGGTGCCCAGGCAGGTGGCGGCGCTGAGTGCGGGGGATTTTGACGCGTTTTTGTCGCTCATCAAGCAGAGCGGCTATTCTTCCTATATGTACCTGCAAAACGTCATCCCCGCCGGGTATAAGGAGCATCAGGACGTGGCGGTGAGCCTTGCCCTGTGCGAGCATTACTTAAACGGACGGGGCGCTTACCGGGTTCACGGCGGCGGCTTCGCGGGCACCGTCCAGGCCTTTGTGCCCTTTGACATTCTGGAGGGCTTCGTGGCGGGCATCGACGCGGTGCTGGGGGAAGGCGCCTGTCATGTGCTGTCCATCCGTCCCCAGGGCGGCGTGGAAATGGAGGCCCAAGTATGAAAATCGAAACCTGTATCGGCTCTTTGGTTGCCTACGCCGTGAAAACCGGCCTGGCGGAGCCGGTTGACCGGCAGGTGCTGACCAACCGGCTGCTGGATATCCTGCGCAAGGATGACTTTGAACCCTCCGGAGAGCCGCTGATGGAAGATTTGGAGGACATTCTCACGGGCATTCTGGATTACGCCTGTGAAAACGGGCTGTGCGAGGACAACATCACCGCCCGGGACATTTTTGACACCCGGATTATGGGCGCCGTCACCCCCATGCCCCGGGAAGTGGTCCGTACCTTCCGGGAGAAATACGCCGTCAGCCCCCAGACGGCTACCGACTGGTACTATAAATTCAGCTGTGACACCGATTACATCCGCCGCTACCGCATTCAAAAGGATATGCGCTGGAAGTACGCCAGCGAATACGGCGAGATGGACATCACCATCAACCTGTCGAAGCCCGAAAAGGATCCCAAGGCCATTGCCGCCGCCAAGAACGCCCCCCAGTCCGGCTATCCCAAGTGCCAGCTGTGCCGGGAAAACGAGGGCTATGCGGGGCGGATGAACCACCCCGCCAGAGCCAACCACCGGATTATCCCCATCACCGTGGGCGGGAAGGACTGGTTTTTGCAGTATTCACCCTACGTCTACTACAATGAGCACTGCATCGTCTTTAACGCGGAGCACGTCCCCATGAAGATCGACCGGGCGGCCTTTGAAAAGCTGCTGGACTTTGTCACGGTGTTCCCCCACTATTTTGTTGGCTCCAACGCCGACCTGCCCATTGTGGGCGGCTCCATCCTCAGCCACGAGCATTTCCAGGGCGGGCATTATACCTTTGCCATGGAGAAAGCGCCGGTGGAAGCGGAGGTGTGCTTCCGGGGGCATGAAGATATCCGGGCGGGCATCGTCAAGTGGCCCATGAGCGTCATCCGTCTGGACGGGGACGACCCCAAGCGCCTGGCGGCGCTGGCGGAGAGGATTCTTACCTGCTGGCGGGGGTATTCTGACGAGAGCGTGGGCGTGCTTGCCTCCTCTGACGGCGAACCCCATAACACCATCACCCCCATCGCCCGACGCAGGGGAGAGCAGTACGAGCTGGATCTGGTGCTGCGGTGCAACATCACCACGCCGGAGCATCCCCTGGGCGTGTTCCATCCCCATGCGGACAAGCACCACATCAAGAAGGAGAACATCGGCCTCATCGAGGTCATGGGCCTTGCGGTGCTGCCCAGCCGCTTAAAAGGCGAACTGAGCGACCTGGCGGATGCCATTGTGGCAGGGAAGGACATTTCCGCCGACCCGGTGCTGGCCAAGCACGCCGACTGGGTGGCGGAGCTGAAGCAGCGGTACATTTTCACCAAAGAGAACGCGCTGGAAACCCTTCTGCAGGAGACGGGACGTGTCTTTGCCGCCGTCCTGGAGGATGCGGGTGTCTACAAAAACTCCCCCGAGGGCCGTGATGCCTTCGGACGGTTTGTGGAAGCGGTCAATCAGAAATAAATCACGCGGGCGTCCAGACCGGACGCCCGCGTGATTGCGTTTATCTTACACAGAAAAAACGACGTGCCGAAGCACGTCGTTTTTGGCAGGGGCACAAGGACTTGAACCCTGAGCCTACGGTTTTGGAGACCGCCGCTCTACCAATTGAGCTATACCCCTATATGTTATATGAAAGGCGAAGGCCTGAACATCTTGGTGGGCCTTCAGGGACTCGAACCCGGGACTATCCGGTTATGAGCCGGAGGCTCTGACCAACTGAGCTAAAGGCCCATGGAAATCACGGGTGCAACTCGTCACCACGGGAAGCATTATAGCATCGAATCCGGATTCTGTCAAGAAGTTTCTTTGGGCAGCACCGCATAATGGGGCAAAAGCTCCGCCGAAGCCCGCGGTTCCCATTATGCGGTGTTGCCTTAAACCGATATGCACAATATTTAATCAAGAAATAGTATCAGAACTGCGTATTTTCCGCCTCCCATGATAAGCACCTCCGGGATGGATTTCTGCTAGGATAGCACATATCCGGGCAGAAAACAACTCCGGTAGGCCTGCGCAACCGAAAGTTTCCATATAGAAAGCAGAAAGCTATGGCTTTTTTCCCAACGTATGCTACAATGACGGAAACAGAAGGAGGTATGGCAATGACATTGGGTGAAAAATTGGCAAAGCTGCGCAGGGAGAAAAACTACACTCAGGAGCAGCTGGCGGAGCTACTGGGCGTGTCCCGGCAGGCGGTGAGCAAGTGGGAGTCGGATTCGGCCTATCCGGAAACGGAGAAGCTGATCCGGCTGGCAAAGCTGTACGGCTGCTCTCTGGATGAGCTGCTGCTGGACAGACCGGCGCAGCCGCCGCGGGAAGCGGAGAGAAGCTCATTGGATCTTCGCAGTGTGAGCTTTGAGCGGGTCAGCGAAAGAAAAATCGGGTCTCTTCCCCTGTGGCACGTCAACATTGGCTTCGGACGGGTGGCAAAGGGCGTGTTCGCCGTCGGACTGGTTTCCAAAGGCGTTGTTTCGTTGGGACTGGTGTCCCTCGGCGTAGCGTCCTTCGGCGTGGTGAGCGTGGGGCTGCTGGGAATTGGCGCGCTGGCGGTGGGACTGATCGCCGCCGGAGCGATTTCAGCGGGAGTTCTGGCCCTGGGTGCCGTGGCCGTCGGCGTTTTTGCCCTGGGCGCCTGTGCCATTGGCCAGTTCGCCGTCGGCGCGGCGGCGTTGGGACACTATGCCGCGCTGGGGGACGCCGCCGCAGGGGCGGTGGCCATCGGTTTTTCCGACGCAAAGGGTACGCTGTTTGAGACGGTGCGGGATTTGACCCCGGAGGACGTGAGGTCGGTTGGGGACATCCTGGAGCGGACGGTGCCCTGGTATCTGGAATGCTTCCGGAAGCTGTTTCTCCTGTTTGTGAAATAGGGTAAACTCTGAAAAAATCGTCTGCGGCTGAGCGGCGAATCTTTTGCCTTATCCGATCAGTTCTCAAAACGGGAAATACATACAGTATTCCCTCGTTTTTAGAACTTTCGGCTAAGTCAAAATCTTCTGCCGTCAGCTCTTTCCGATTTATTCAGAGCTTCTTTAGGCTTGCAAATTCCGGGGCGATGCGTTACCATAGACGCAAAGGAGGGAACCTTATGAATGCAAAGCAGATTATGGACATTTTTCAGGATACCGCCTATGTCCGCACCGGCGGCAGTCCGGAGGAGCTGCGCACGGCGCAGTACCTGCAGGAGAAAGTCTCCGGCATGGGACTGAAGGCGGAGATTGTACCCTTTGACGTGCCTATGGCGAATATCCGGGAGGCGGTTTTTGAGGCGGACGGCGTGCAGGTGGCCTGCAAGGGATACCTGTGCGCCGGAAGCGGAGAGGTGGAAGCACCGTTCTGCTATCTGAGGAACGCCGATGCTTACTCCCTGAGCTTTTGCCGGGGAAAAATCGTGATGACTGACGGGTATCTGCGCTACTGGCTCTATCAGGATCTGCTGGAAAACGGCGCGGTGGGCTTCGTGACCTACGACGGCGACGCCAATTACGCGGATCGGGATATCGACCAGCGGGAGCTGCGGTCCCATGTCCACAACGGCAGCCGGATTCCCGGCGTGAACATCAACGCCAAGGATGCCATCGAGCTGATTCGCAAGGGCGTGACCCGGGCGAAGATTACTCTGCAGCAGGAAGAGTACACCGGCCAGTCCCACAATGTTATTATGGACATGCCGGGAGAGATTGACGAGTACATTGCCTTTACCGCCCATTACGATTCCACGTCCCTGTCTCAGGGCGCTTACGACAATATGTCCGGCTCCATCGGACTGCTGGGCATTGCGGAGCATTTTGCGAAGCACCCCCACCGCTATGGCCTGCGCTTTGTCTGGTGCGGCAGCGAGGAGCGGGGACTGCTGGGCTCCAAGGCTTACTGTGCCGACGAGGAAGCTCTTAAAAACTGCGTTCTGAACATCAATCTGGACATGATCGGCTGCATTATGGGTAAATTCATCTCCTGCGTCACCGGAGAAGAAAAGCTGTGCCACTACATTTCCTACATGGGCGACGAGCTGGGCTTCCCCGTGGAGGTGAAGCAGGACGTGTATTCCAGCGACTCCACGCCCTTTGCCGACAAGGGCGTTCCTGCGGTTTCCTTTGCCCGCATCGCGCCCCACAACACCGCCACCATCCACAACAGCTACGACACCCTGGCGCTGATGAAGGGGGAGCAGATGGAAGCGGATATCGCATTTCTCATCGCGTTTGTAACCCGTATGGCAAACGCCGTCCGCTGCCCCGTGGCCCGGGAGATTCCGGACAATATGAAGGAAAAGCTGGATATTTATCTGTGCCGCAAGAGAGCGCCAAAGTAATGAAGAAGCCGCCCGGTCGGGCGGCTTTTTTATGCGGTGATTTCACCGTCGTGGGACAGAATGGATGCGGACGTGACGCCGTCCAGGGCGACCAGCTCGTGGACGAGGGGACTTTCTTCCGCAATCGCAAGCTCCAGCACCATGTCCAGAGAGTGGTCGGTGAGGTTCTTGGATTTGAGCTTATACCATTTGGCGTGGCGCTTGACGGCTTCCAGAATGGCACCGTCGTTGTCCGGACAGGCGCTGTTGACCACCAGAATCATGGAGAGCTTCTTCTGGGGATACAGCTGAAGGACAATAATCACCACCGCTATGGCCAGAGACAAAGCAATGCCGATCAGGGAAAGACCGGTGCCGCAGATGATGCCCATACTGATGGACCAGTACAGAAACACCAGGTCCATGGGATCTTTGATAGCGGTACGGAACCGGACGATGGACAGAGCGCCCACCATGCCCAGCGACAGGACAATGTTGGACTGAATGGCCAACATGATGGCGCAGGTGATCAGGGACATGGCGATCAGAGAGATGTTGAAGTTCAGACTGTAGAAGGTCTTTCTGGTGACGCCCCGGTAGATCAGGAAAATAAAGAAGCCAATCAGACCGGACATGAACAAGCTGAACAAAACGGTTGGTATGGTGATTTCCATTCCTTCATACCCAAGAAAGAGGTAGTCGGATAGACGGTATAAAATGCTTCTGATGCTCATAATGTTCCTCCCAATGAGATTTTTCTGCACAGATAATACTTAGAAAAGGTGATTTGCTGCAAATTGTCCAGATTCAGGACCTGCTTGATGTAGCCGGGAAGCAGCTCGTCGTATTTGACCTCCAGAATGTGTTCCCCCAGAGGCATGATGGGCCTGGTCGGTATGGACCGGGAAAAGAATTGGGAAAAATCACAGGATGACCGGATATTCTGATCCAGCGTGATGCGGACATTACCGGCGCTGCAGACGTAGGGAATTCGGTCGTATTCCACGATTACGGCAGGTTTTAAGCATTCTGTTTTCTGAAGATACAGGAATCTGTTCAGCAGCTTTGCGCTGTCGGAATCCGAAAAGGGACAGCAGCCGTCCATGATGCCCCGGAATTGCTCCAAAGTCAGCGGACAGATCGTTTTCAGGGTTTTGGTATGCTCTTTCCGTTTGCACTCCAGCGTGATGCGGGATGCGTCGGCGTTATAAATCCGAATGCGGTACTTTTCCCGCGGGTCGGTACCGTTTTCGTTTTCGTAATAGTATTGGTTCTCGTAGTTGTCAAAGTACATGCTACGGATGGTATATCCCGCCGCTCCCGCGTGGGAGTCCAGAGCCATGACGGCGTCCAGACGGCCCTTCAGCACCTGCAGCTGCGCTGCGGTACATCGGTATTTGAATTCATGACGGTACGGAAGTTCTGTCTTCATGTTTTTTCCTCTTTTTGAAGATTTGACCCAGGATATCCGACACAAGGCACAGGAAAATGTACAGGCAAATCACCGCCAGACACAGCACAATGCCTTTGTCAAACCAGCTTTTGCCGCTTGTGGAAGCAGGAACCTCCGGGGTTTCAGAATCCTCCCCGGTGCCAGGGACGGCGACAGGTACTTCGGCTTCCCACCGGGCTTCCAGAACCATGTCTTCGGTAATGGGCGCTGCCAGATCCACAGGCTGGCCGTCCTGGGTATACCAGCCTGCGAAGGTATACCCTTCCCGACGCGGCCTCTTTTGGCCGAACTGACTGCCTTTGACATAATACAATACTTCCTGCTCCAAATCCTCACAGTTGGGCAGCAGCGTTACGCGTACCAGATCGCTGCCGCCTGTGAAAACGCTGTCAAAGCAGTCCAGACGCTGTTCAACCCAGGCCTGCATCAGGTCAACGCTGCCAGCCAGAGAACCTGCGTGGGTGCCGTAGGGGGAAATGTAATCTCCCTCCCACCGCATCCGATCCATGGCATGGGAGGCGGAGATCTGCTGCTCGTAAGTGCTCATAGCTTTCGGCAGGAACCGGGTGATAACGGGGCGAAATTCCGTTTCGTAGGCTTCTTTCAGTTTTTCACGAAAAGCCGCATCCTCATTCAGTGCTCTGAACGGGCCCCAGGCCATTTTCTGGAACAGATACGGGCTGACACTGATTCCCTTCCCCCAAAAGTCGCCGCCCAGACCAAAGCTCCAGTCGAAATCCCACACAGGGCCGGCATAGATTTTGGGGTCCACGGAATCGCTGTCCTTATAAAAGAAAATGCTGGTGGTATCGACCTGGGAAAAAAACTCCTGCACCAGGTAAAATTTAGCCCAGGATTCCACGTCAATGTATTGGGCATAGGTACCGTTGAAAAGGGCGTTTTCCATTTCCTGATAATAGTCGGCAATATAGTTCAGCTGTTCAGCGGAGCACTGCGCAGGGTATTTCACAGAGATGGGCTGACCGCTTTCCGTGACGAACGCATTTTCGTTGTCCCACAAACGGTAATCCAATTCCAGCTCCAAAAGGTAGCCGCCGGTGATGTCGTCGGGATTGGAGGGGATTGTGACGCACTTCCGGAAAAGACCGTTTTCCATGGAAAACCACATGGGGAAACTGGAAAGGCCGCGGTAATTTACCGCTTCCGTCCGTTCCTGCAGCAGGGAAATGTTGATCCGGGTCGGTGCGACATCGATTTTCTCCATGAGTAAGTACAGACCATAGTAGATGCCGTCAACGTACAGATCCACATATCGGGATACGGGGGAGTAAGCAAGGCCCACTTCCTGTGCCGTATCGTAGACCAGTTTATTTCGCATTTTGGACTCGTCGTCGGTATTGGCAATGAGACAGTAGGTGTCATACGCTCCGGTGCCCAGAAGATCCACGTCTTGTTTGAATTTCAGCGTATAAGAGGTTTTGGGAAGGGTGGAGGTATAATTTCCACGGATATGCATTTTTTCTACACTGCTGCGGAAGGATACGCTGCCGTCGGACTCCGTGACGGTCATGGCGGCGCGGAGCTCCTTCCGTTGGCTCAGTTTTGCCGCCGTGCCGTTGGTGAGGCGTATGGAGATGGCGGGAATGTTTTCCCCCTGCATCAGCACCAGGGGCTTGCTGACAATCTCGGAACCCCGCAAATCACGAAGCGAAAGACGATATTCCCTCCCGGTTTCCAGCGAAGTGTTCCCAAACCGGACGCCATCAACAAATATCCGGACGCCAGATTCCGACAGAAGGGATACCTGGTCGATATCCGCGTAGGAGGGGAGAAAACCGTATAACACACCGTCCCGTTCCAACAGGGAGATCTTTTCGTGGCCGTTGGCCGCCGGCCAGACAAGCTTCAGCTGCTGAATACAGCTCTCTGCGTCAGGCGGGGTGCATTCCAGGCAGATTATCAGAAAGAAAATCGTGCACAGGAAAACGGCCGGGACAGTGTACCATTTTCTCTTCATAGTCCTCTAACCTCATATTCATACTGACATCCGCTGTTGCCTGGAGCGGCACAAAAGCCGCTTCCCCGGAGCGTTGTATCAAGCCTGATTTTGACGAATATCAGCGATTCCGAATCAATTTTCTTTGCTATTCCAATGCATTCCGGTCTTTCTGTCAAGCCATGGCCCCGCAAACGGAGCAGTTCCGGGAAAACGAACGGGATACCGCCGAAAGAAATGGCGATTTGTCAAAACGACGAAAAGAGGACACAATTTGTTCATAAGTTTGTGCCCTCTTCTGTATTGTTTTATTTTCCTGAAATGTTACAATAAACCTGTCCTTTTTCACCGGCTTGCCCGGAAAACTCAAAAGAAAGGTCGATATTATGTTAGAGAAAGTATTCAAGCTCTCCGAGAACAAGACCAGCGTCAAGACTGAGGTTGTGGCCGGCCTGACCACCTTCATGACGATGGCCTACATCATCGCGCTGAACCCGAATCTGCTCACCGGCTTCGGCGCCGCGGGTCAGGAGCTGTGGAACGGCGTGTTCCTGGCAACCTGCATCGCCTCCGCCATCGGTATGTTCTGCATGGCGTTTCTGGCCAACAAGCCCTTCGCAATGGCTCCCGGCATGGGCCTGAACAGCTTCTTTGCCGTGGTCGTGGGCAACATTGTCGCCATGACCGGTATGACCTATGTGGCTTCCTTCCAGGCTGCCCTGGTCATCATCCTGATCGAGGGCATCGTGTTCGTCGTTCTGTCCCTCTTCAATGTCCGTGAGAAGATTGTCGAGGCCATTCCTCTGGGCATCCGGCTGGGCATCTCTCCCGCCATCGGCCTGATGCTGATGAACATCGGCCTGGGCTCCAACGTGGGCATCTACGCCGAGGGCAACGGCTTCGCCGCCCCCTTCTATGTCATGCGGGACTTCTTCGGCGCCCTGACTCCCAGCTACCTGCAGAGCAGCATGGGCGACGCCGGCTACGCCACCATGGTTCTGACCGTTGTGACCATGTTCGTGGGCCTGTTCGCCATCGTTGTCATGTCCAAGAAGGGCATCAAGGGTTCCGTCCTGTACGGTATGCTCATCGCTTCCGTGATCTACTGGGCCGGCTCCTTCCTGTTCCTGCACACCAACCCCTTTGCGTCTCTGGCTGCTGCCTCCTTTGTGCCTCCCTTCGCTGACATGGCCAGCACCACCCTGTTCAAGTTCAACTTCGCCGGCTTCCTGGAAATCGGCTGGTTCACTGCCATCACCCTGATTATCACCTTCTGCATCATTGATATGTTCGACACCATCGGCACCCTTGTGGGCACCGCCTCCCGTGCCGGCATGGTGGATGAGAAGGGCAATATGCCCAACATGAAGGAAGCGCTGCTGTCCGACGCCGTTGGCACCATCGCCGGCGCCTGCACCGGCACCTCCACCGTCACCACCTTCATCGAGTCCGCTTCCGGCGTGGAAGCCGGCGGCCGCACCGGCCTGACCGCCGTGGTCACCGGATTGATGTTCCTGGCCTGCATGTTCATCGCCCCCGTCGCCGCCATCATCCCCGCCGCCGCTACCTCCGCGGCCCTGATCTATGTGGGCGTTCTGATGCTCCAGGGCCTGAAGAAGGTGGACTTCGAGGACATGGATCAGATGGTTCCCGTGGCGCTGATGCTCATCGGTATGCCCATCTCCGGCTCCATCGGCCACGCCATCGGCATCGGCCTGATCTCCTACACCGTCATGAAGATCTTCGGCGGCAAGGCCAAGGAGGTTTCCGTCCTGACCTACGTGATCTCCGCCCTGTTCCTGGTGAAATTCTTCCTGGCTGTGTAATGGCAGAGTGACACCCAACAAAATGACCGCCCGAAAGATACTTCTTTCGGGCGGTTTTCCGTAGGGGGGACAGAATAAAGTGCTTATCGGTTTTACTCAGCCGCCCGACAAATAGAAATTTGAATTGACAATTAGGAAATCCCTTCGGGATGCTTTAAGGAAAGGACTTTTCCTTTTGTGCATATCGGCTTAACTCAGCTGCTAGGACAAAATGCAGTTTGGCGCGTCAAAGCCTTCCCCTTGAGGGGAAGGTGGCTCGCCGTCAGGCGAGACGGATGAGGT